>NZ_QSCK01000017.1:86545-88979 GCF_003463035.1 Roseburia sp. OF03-24
CTTTTCACTCTCCCGGATTGCATTATCCAATAAATTAGAGAGCAGAATCACAATCTCTTCCTCCTCCAGACAGATCTCCTGCAGATCCCCTACTTTCAGGATAACCGCTATGTGTTTCTCCTGCATGCTGCGGTACTTCTGGTTTAAAACAGCATTGACCACCGGATGATTTGTGTTGATTGCCGACATCTCGACAGCTATGCTCTCTGTCAGCTTCTGCGTAAATGAAAGTGCCTCATCTGTGTGTCCATTCTTTATCAACGTTTGGATCGTAGAAAGCTGATTTTTATAATCGTGCATTTTTCTTCGCTGACGCTCATAGATTTCTTCCCGGTCCTGATAATCTGCAATACGATTTTTCTGATTTTGTTCCGTAAGTACCGCAATTTTTATTCTCTCTTCTTTTTCAATGGTATTCTGCATGAACTCCATAAGGATAAGGTTAATCGCAACCAGTCCCACCGAAAGAAATAAAAATACATTCTGCATATCATCGTTTTCTGAATAAAACATAAGAATGAAACCGACCACCGTAAATACAGGAACACAGAAAAACTGTAACCATTCTTTTCCTGTAATCAGACCGCAGCTTTTTCTTGTCTTGCTAAATCTTCTGATAAACAACATCAGAATGATAAAAACCGTCTTTGATATCAGTGCCTGTAAAAACCATTTTTCTTGGATTGAACCTCCTCTTCCCAGCAAAACAGTCACATAATCAATCAATACAAGCATTGTATAGTTGATGATTGAAAACAAAAAACTCTGCCGGAAGGAAACTTCATAATAAGCCAGATTCAGGAAAGACATAACCAGTATAATCGGGATACATTTTAACATTCCGATCCATGCCCCTGTGACTGCTACCAGATAAAGCACTCCGCAATAAACAAAAAATCTATATCTGTTCCTATATCCGCCATCTCTTTTTTCCATAAAAGTATCAAAAAAGTATAGCGTTCCTTTTACTTCCAGCATTTCCGCAATAAATGTCAATACCCAGAATGTCATGTTATTCTTCTCCCTTATACAGCATATATTCCCTCTTTACCTGTGCATATCGTGCCTTGGGAACCGGAATCTTTTTTCCCGTGGTAAGTGTCATCACATAACCGCTGATTTTTGTGATGTACCTCATATTTACAAGAAAACTTAGATGTGCCCGCACGAATCCCATATCCTTGAATTCATTTTCTAGTTCATCCAGTTTTTTATAAATCTGAAATGTCCCTTTTTCTGTATAAAATACATTTTTGTGAAGCTCTGTTTCTATATAAATGATGTCATCTGCATAAAGTTTTATCGTTCCTTCCACAAAACGAAATTCGAGAATCCTACGGTTTTTATTAATTTCTGCTATCAAATCATCCATACATTCTTCTATAGTATCTGCAAGGTTATCTTTCAGCAGAAAACGGCTTGCTTTCACCTTATATCCATCCAGTGCGTAATTCATGTATGCCGTCACCAGCACAACCGGAAGTTTTGGATATTTTTCTTTAATCCTCATAGCTGTTTTCAGTCCATCCATCCCCTGCATATTGATATCCAGAAATAATAGCTGACACGCTTCCAAAGCCGATTGTTCTTCGCATAACTGTTCTCCGGATTCATATTCTGTAATAGTAAACTCATAATTCTTTTTTTCACCATAGTCTGACAGCAAATCTGACAAATTTTTTCTGTCATCTATCCTGTCATCACAAATAATAATGTTCATATTTTTCATTCCTGTCTTTGATTGCTCTCATACCTGTAAACCATACAAGTCTCACCTAGCACTCTTTATTATATCAAACAAATCTTTCACTCGATCATTCTCTGCATCAAATGACTATTTTGCGCATAGAACGACTATCTCCTATAGAAACGCAGAAGCACTGTATCTCAAACTCTTTGAAATACAATGCTTCCCTGCATTTTCTATATCGTCATGTTGATACCACTACTTTATGAATCCCCCACATGATCCATCTGATAATACTTCAATTCTTAGTTTTTTCCAAAAAAATATTGATGTTTCATATCGCCAACTGTATTTTCTTTTCTCTGTCCTTCCCCCTTAAAGTGAAAAGTTCCCTGCACAGGCCACGGTGAACCATACCATAGTCCACCTGACCGGCGCAGTAATCCCTTTGTGCCTATTTTATGATTTCATAGAGCAGGCTGCTCTTTCCTCCATTTTCACGCCATCTCTGCTTTTTCTGTATAAATCCTGCACACTCCAGATCGCGGATTGCACGCTTGACCGTACTTACAGACAGGTGCAGCTCTCTGGCAATGGTACCGATTGCCGGATAGCATGTCCTCTCCCTGTCCGCACGAGTCTCCAGATACAGATAGACCGCCACCGCCCTGTGTGGCAGCTCTGTTTCATAAATTTCTTTCCTAGTATAAATGTTTTTAATTAACTCGACTCAATAAGTATTCCATG
>NZ_QSCK01000018.1:0-17758 GCF_003463035.1 Roseburia sp. OF03-24
ACTTTTAATCAAGTTGTCCGGGGTTCGAATCCCCGATGTCTCATTAGTAAAAAAGAAATGTCACTCATAAGAGTGGCATTTTTCTTTTATTTAGAAACAGCAAGGGAAAGTCTGTGATTTCTGAATCCCTGATGTTTTATTGCTGGGAGAAGCATTGTGAGAGGATATGGGGAAAATGAATAAATATGACAAAAGTTTAGAAATGTGGAATCAGTATTTTTTGACAGAAGATATATTGGCTCCAATAAATTTTGAAAAAGGGTGGAAAACTTCTTGTGAAGTTAAATCCGTATATTACGGATGAACAGATAGAAGAATATGGTATAAAAAAGATTGGTGATAATCTATTAGATGATGGCATGATTCTATGGAATAATACCAATGAAATGTGGATCAGTATTTTTCAGAAAAAATATTCAATTATTCGTTATGAAGAAATAATTTATGAGGAATATGCACAGATGAATCGTATGTATTTACTTGAAAGGAGGAGCCAGTAAAACGGGGGATGTTTTACTGGCTTTAGTTATGAAAAAAAGAAAATGTTTTATGTGAAAAAGGTTTATTTCCTTTTGACATTATTTATAGTAATCGAAGTTCATGATGGAATTGTGGTAAATATTTGAAAAAAGTGTGAAATGCATTTTATTAAGGAACCGTAAAAGATACGAAAAAAGAAATGTAGACTTTTTTTGGTATTTTGGACTATATTTTGGATTCAATTCAGGGTAAAAATAAAATAATTATAAACAAATGAAATATTCAATTCCCAAAATATAAAAAAATACACAAAAAACAAGAAAGAAAATTGTATAAAATTACCAAAATGAGCTCCATGATTTTTACTATGACAAAAAATTGACAAGTGGAAAAATTTTCAATAAAATACAGCGAAGTGTAGGAAAGAAGGGAAGTGAGAATACGGAGGAATTATCGAAAGCGCTGATGGAAGAGCTGAATTGTGAAACTACTTTCACGATTCCGGTATTTGGAGGTATTCCGGTTGCCGAATCGGTAGTAGTAACATGGGTTATTATGGCAGTTCTTTTGATAGCGGCATTTTTCTTAGGAAGAAATCTGCGTGTAGAGAACGTAGGAAAACGTCAGTTAGCAGTGGAGACAGTTATTGGCGGATTGCATAACTTCTTTTACGATTTACTTGGAGAGGAAGGAAAACGTTATATTCCTTATTTAATGACAGTAGGAATTTATATTGCAATCGCGAATATGATCGGACTCTTCGGACTGAAATCCCCGACAAAGGATGTCGGTGTTACCGGTGCGCTTGCATTGATGAGTATTGTACTGATCGAATATTCGGGAGTACATGCGAAAGGAATGAAAGGTTTTCTGAAGAGTTTCGCCGAACCGATACCACTTATGCTGCCAATGAATATATTGGAGATTTTTATTCGTCCATTATCATTGTGTATGCGTCTTTTTGGTAACATTTTAGGAGCATTTGTCATTATGGAGCTGATCAAGATCGTGGCACCGCTTTTCGTGCCGGTTCCGCTCAGTCTGTATTTTGACTTGTTTGACGGATTTATTCAGGCATATGTATTTGTATTTTTAACATCCTTATTTATTAAGGAAAGCATCGAGTAGAAGTTAAAGCAAAATTAAAAACGAAAAAGGAGAATTTTATCATGACATCATTAATCGCTATTGGAGCAGGAATCGCAGCATTAACAGGTATTGGAGCAGGTATCGGTATCGGCCTTGCAACATCTAAGGCAACAGACGCTATCGCAAGACAGCCGGAAGCAGACGGAAAAATCACAAAAGCATTATTACTTGGTTGTGCACTTGCCGAAGGTACTGCAATTTTCGGTATGGTTGTTGCAATTTTAATTATCTTATTCTTAGGTTAAGGAAAGGGTCTGGTAGAGAATGCAATTATTAAGAATAGATTGGAACGTCGTCTTTACCATCATTAACCTGATCGTTCTGTATCTGGGACTTCGTAAGTTTTTAATTGGTCCTGTCACGAATGTTATGGAGCAGCGTAAGCAGATGATCGAAGGTCAGATCGCAGATGCCAACAATTTAAAGGCAGAAGCGGGAGACTTAAAGAAACAGTATGAGGGAATGCTTGCACAGGCGCATGAGGAATCTGCAGAACTGCTTGAGAAAACTCGTAAGAGTGCACAGGCAGAGTATGAGAACAGAATCAATGTGGCGGATGCGGAAGCAGAAAAGATCATCGAGAATGCCCATAAGACCGTGGAACTCGAACGTGACAAAACTGTGCAGGATCTTCAGTCACAGATTGCAGTTCTTGCAGTGGCAGCAGCAGGAAAAGTACTTGGTGAGGCAAGTACGAACGAGAATAACCGGTTACTGTATCAACAGTTTTTGACAAAAGCAGGTGGTGTGAATGACGCAGACAGCAAATAATTATGCAACGGTTCTCTTAGAACTTGGTGTGACAAGAGAAGCTGTTGATGAGACAAAAGAGATTCTTTCTCTGACCCAGGATCTGCCGAAGAGTTTAAAAAGCCCGGTTGTGTCAAAACAGGAGAAACATAAGCTGATCGACCGGATCTTTCCGGAATCAATGAAAAATTTTCTGAAGGTGGTTTGCGATTACGGTGAGGCAGATCTCCTTGAGGAAATTTTTGCCGCATATGATGTAGTGGAAGCGGAGAAAAATGGTATCCTTCAGGCAAAACTGGAGTATGTCTTAGAGCCGACAGAGGATGAAGTGGCACAGATGAAGGCATATCTTGCAAAGAAATATCAGAAAGATAAAGTTGCGCTTGCATTGGAAAAGAAGCCGGAACTGATCGGTGGATTTGTACTGCGGGTAGGAGATATAGAAGAAGATTACAGCATGAAAGGGCGCTTAAATCGGTTAGAGAGAAGATTAGCGTGGAGGTGATAACGTGGGTTCTATCAGTTCAGAAGAGATTATATCTATCCTGAAAACAGAAATAGAGAACTATGACATGGTAAGCAAAGACCAGGAAGTCGGAACTGTCATCTGGGTCGGTGATGGTATCGCAACGATTTATGGTATTGAGCATGCGATGTATGGTGAGATCGTTATCTTTGAGAACGGTGTCCGCGGAATGGTACAGGATATCAAACGTGATCAGGTAGGCTGTATTATTTTTGGTAAAGACACAGAGATCAAAGAGGGAACGAAAGTAACCAGAACTAAGAAAAAAGCAGGTATTCCGGTAGGTGATGCTTACCTTGGAAGAATTATCAATGCCCTTGGAGCCCCGATCGATGGAAAAGGTGAGATCAAAGCAGATGATTACCGTGCCATCGAGCAGGAAGCACCGGGTATCGTAGACAGACAGTCCGTAAAACAGCCAATGGAGACAGGTATTCTTGCGATCGACTCCATGTTCCCAATCGGACGTGGACAGCGTGAGCTGATCATCGGTGACCGTCAGACCGGTAAAACATCGATCGCAGTAGATACCATCTTAAACCAGAAAGGCAAAGATGTTGTCTGCATTTACGTTGCAATCGGTCAGAAGGCATCTACGGTTGCAAAATTGGTGAATACACTGACAAAGAACGGTGCCATGGATTATTCCATCGTGCTTTCCTCGACAGCGAGTGAATCTGCATCCTTACAGTACATCGCTCCGTATGCAGGAACAGCACTTGCAGAGTACTTCATGTACAAAGGAAAAGATGTCCTGATCGTATATGATGATCTCTCCAAACATGCAGTGGCATACCGTGCACTGTCATTACTTTTAGAGCGTTCACCGGGACGTGAGGCATATCCGGGAGACGTATTCTATTTACATTCAAGATTATTAGAGCGTTCCAGTAAGTTAAACGACGAGTTAGGCGGAGGTTCCATTACCGCACTGCCGATCATCGAGACACAGGCAGGCGATGTTTCCGCTTACATTCCTACGAACGTTATTTCCATTACAGATGGTCAGATTTTCTTAGAGAGTGATCTGTTCAACTCCGGTATGAGACCGGCGGTCAACGTAGGTCTTTCCGTATCCCGTGTAGGTGGTGCGGCACAGACAAAGGCAATGAAAAAAGCATCCGGTACGATCCGTATCGATCTGGCGCAGTACCGTGAGATGGAAGTGTTTACACAGTTCAGCTCCGATCTGGATGATATGACGAAAGAGCAGTTACAGTATGGTAAAGGACTGATGGAGCTCTTAAAACAGCCGCTCTGCCATCCGATGAGCCTCGCAGATCAGGTAATTACACTGGTTGCAGCAAACAAACGTCTGCTTTTGGATGTGGATATCAAACAGATGAAAGAGTTCCAGGGAAGATTACTGGATTTCTTTAAAATCGAGCATAAAGATGTCGTTGATGCCATCAACGAGAAAAAAGTGCTGGATGATGGGATTACAGAAAAGATCGTAGAGGCAGTCAAAGAATTTAAGAGCAGGTGATAGAGCATGGCAAATACCAAGGAAATTCAGAAACGAATGAAAAGTATTCAGGATACGATGAAGATCACGAGTGCCATGTATATGATTTCCTCTGCAAAGTTAAGAAGTGCAAAGCAGAAGCTCGAAAATACAGAGCCGTATTTCTATGCGTTACAGTCTGCGATCTCACGACTGCTCCGTCATATTCCGGATGCAAAAAGCCGATATTTTGACCAGCGTGAAGAGATTCCGGATGACAGGAAACGCAGAGGCTACATTGTGATCACTGCAGATAAGGGACTGGCAGGTGCTTACAACCATAATGTCATCAAAATGGCACATGAGCTTTTTGAGCAGGGCGAAAACAACAAATTATTTGTCGTTGGAGAGCTTGGAAGACAGTATTTCACCAAAGAGGGGTTAGAGGTAGATACCGAGTTTAAGTACACGGTACAGAATCCATCTCTGCACAGGGCCAGAGTTATCACAGAACGTATTCTGGATTTATACAATAATAACGAATTGGATGAGGTATACATCATTTACACCAAAATGGAAAATTCATTTTCTATGGAAGCGGAAATGATGAAACTGCTTCCACTGGTAAAAGAGGATTTCATGGGGAAAGCTCCTGTTGATATTTATCAGGAGGAGATCAAGGCAGATACGACCATGCAGGATATTTTAGAGCATGTGGTGCCGAACTATGTCAACGGATTTATTTACGGTGCACTCGTGGAGTCATTTGCCAGTGAGCACAATTCACGAATGATGGCGATGCAGGCAGCAACAGACAGTGCAAAAGAGATGCTGCAGACTTTGTCCATTGAATACAACCGTGTGCGTCAGGCTGCGATTACCCAGCAGATCACAGAGGTAATCGGCGGTGCAAAGGCACAGAAGAAAAAGAAGAAAAAATAGGAAGGGGATGTAAAAGCGGAATGAAAACAGGAAAAATCGTGCAGGTCATGGGACCTGTTGTAGACGTTGAATTTGAAGATAATGACCTTCCGTTTATCAAAGATGCGCTTGAAGTAGATAACGGCGGAAAACGCTGTGTCATGGAAGTTGCACAGCATATCGGCAATAACACAGTACGCTGTATTATGTTAGCTGCCAGTGAGGGACTTCACAAGGACATGGAAGTTGTTGCTACGGGAAGCGGTATCAAAGTTCCGGTCGGACAGGGTACATTAGGACGTCTGTTCAATGTATTAGGAGATACCTTAGACGGCGGCAAGACTTTAGAGGGTGAGAAGCACTGGTGTATCCACAGAGATCCGCCATCCTTTGAGGATCAGAGCCCGGTCGTTGAAGTACTTGAAACAGGTATCAAAGTTATCGATCTTTTAGCACCATATGCAAAAGGTGGTAAGATCGGTCTGTTCGGTGGTGCCGGAGTTGGTAAAACGGTACTGATCCAGGAGCTGATCCGTAACATTGCAACCGAGCATGGCGGATATTCTATTTTTACCGGTGTTGGAGAGCGTTCAAGAGAGGGTAATGACCTCTGGTCAGAGATGAAAGAATCCGGCGTACTGGAAAAGACAGCCTTAGTGTTCGGTCAGATGAACGAGCCGCCAGGAGCACGTATGCGTGTTGCTGAGACAGGACTTACCATGGCAGAATATTTCCGTGATGAGGAGCATCAGAACGTGCTTTTATTCATTGATAACATTTTCCGTTTCACACAGGCAGGTTCTGAGGTGTCCGCCCTGTTAGGACGTATGCCATCTGCCGTTGGTTATCAGCCGACACTGGCAACGGAAATGGGTGAGTTACAGGAACGTATCGCATCTACAAAGAATGGTTCTGTTACTTCTGTACAGGCAGTTTATGTGCCGGCAGATGATTTAACTGACCCGGCTCCTGCAACGACATTCGCACATCTGGATGCAACGACCGTTCTTTCCAGAAAAATCGTTGAGCAGGGTATTTATCCGGCAGTTGATCCGTTGGAGTCAAACTCACGTATTCTTGAGGAGGATGTTGTCGGAAAAGAGCATTATGAGACAGCAAGACGTGTACAGGAGATTCTTCAGAAATACACAGAGTTACAGGATATCATTGCAATTCTCGGTATGGAGGAGCTCTCTGAGGAGGATAAATTAACTGTTTACCGTGCAAGAAAGATTCAGAAGTTCTTATCCCAGCCGTTCCATGTTGCAGAGAACTTTACCGGTGTACCGGGCAAATATGTGCCGTTAAAAGATACAGTACGTGGATTTAAGGCAATCGTTGACGGTGAGATGGATGAATATCCGGAAGCTGCATTCTTTAACGTAGGAACGATCGAAGATGTCATTGAGCGGGCAAAGACAATGGGTAATACCGGTTCCGCCAGCTAGGAGGGAGGAACATGAATACATTTAGCTTAAAAGTAATTGCCTGTAACAAGGTATTTTACGATGGAAGATGTGCACAGGTAGTTCTGCCGCTCCATGATGGTTTAAAAGCAATCCAGGCACACCATGAAAATATGGTGTTTGCTGTTGAGGTTGGTGAGATCCGTATCTTAGAGGAAAACGGAAACACGATCTATGGTGTTACAGGAACCGGTTTTGCGCAGATTATCAATAACCGTGCAACGGTCATCGTAGACACCTGCGAATCACCGGAAGAGATCGATGTGAGACGTGCGCAGGAAGCAAAAGAGCGTGCGGAAGAACAGCTCCGCCAGAAACAGAGCATTGAAGAGTATCATCGCTCCAAAGCCTCATTAGCGCGTGCTATGGCACGTCTTAAGGTGGGAAGCAAGGATCAGCCGATCGGTTATTAATGACGGGCATCTGAAGGCAGACAGCCGGTTGGTTACTGATGGCGGACTTTCGAGGGCAGACAGCCGTATACTTCTTTGAACATACGGTTGAATACCTTATAGTTGATAAAACCGTGGCGTTCCATGATCTGTGTAATGCTGTCGCCGGTCTGCATGAGGTCAGAATAAATATGGGAAAGCCGTACCATGTTGACGTATTCTAAGAAGGTGAATCCCATGTTTTTCTTAAAGAAACGGCAGAAGTATTCGGGATTGAGTGCAAAACGGTCTGAGATATCCGAGAGGGAGAGCGGTTCCATATAATGCCTTTCCACATAAGTTATGATATCTTTCAGCCTTGTGAGCGTTTTGGTATCCTGCGAGACGGTACTCTGTGACTGTGGCAGGACGTAAGAAGTATAAAGTATATAAAGAAAATGATGAAGGTGGCTGCCAAATAAAAACTGGTAGCCATTTTTTTCATTTTTATATAAGGAACCCATGGTCAGTAAGTGATCCCGCATTTCGCAGAATACGGGGTCATTTTTATATTTTTCCGCAGAAAAGTATTCCTGAAAACGGATGGAGGCGAAGCCGGGAAGCATCTGGTTAAAAAAGTCAAACGGGATCTGCAGCAGGTAGGTTTCCGTTCGGCCGATCGTGCGGGTATAATGGATGTCACCGGAGTTTACCAGAAAGATATCGCCTGTGTGTAGCAGGAAGGATTCCTCGCGGCAGATGACATGCATGGAACCGGAGGAGATGTATAAAATCTCAACGTGTGCGTGCCAGTGGCTGGGCACGAGCTGGTTGTCGGACTGGTAGATGTCGAAGTAGACGGGGAGTTTGGGTTTGGAGGTGATGATTTCGTGGGTGGTCATGGTGGTGGGGATTCCTTTCTTCTGGGGGAAATTGATTTGTGGCATGCGGGGGTTTTGGCGAGCCTTCCTGCGGTCTGTATGGCGCCGGAGTGTCCGGGTAAGGCTGAGCCGGTTACCGTTTTTTCGTGTTCCTAAGCGGGCACCTGAACAAAGTGGCGATTTCATGCTGCTCCCAGAACTCGCTTTTTCGTTTATGGAAAGCCAAAAGTGCATTGAGCTCGGACAACTGTCCGCAGCATGACTTTTTGTTCATGTGCCCGCTAAGGAACACACAAAAAGCGGTAAGACGGCTCCACCTTACCCGGACACCCCGGCGCCGTACAGACCGCAGGGCATGTTGGAAAGCCTTCCGGAAAATATGTGCGGCAGTCCTTGTAAAATACGATAGGACTGATTCTGCCAACTTTGTTGTTAAGCTCATAATAAGTCAATATCGACCGAAATACAAGTCATTATCTGCCTTGAAATAAAAGTGTAAGGTAAGTATGATAGGAATATAAAGAATATAAGAAACGTAAGAGAGTTGCCGACAAAACGCGTCAATACCAAGAAGCCGTTGCAGGCAAAAACGCATCGAAACCAAGAAGCCGTTGCCGACAAAACGCATCAAAACCAAGAAGCCGCTGCCGACAAAACGTATCAAAACCAAGAAGCCGTTGCAGGCAAAAATGCATCGAAACCAAGAAGCCGTTGCCGACAAAACGCATCAATACACTGAAAGCGCTGCATGCAAAACGCACCAACAACCTGCGCCTGTTGCGAGGAATACGCAGATTTATAAGAAGGTGCTGGGGAGCCGTCGGTCCTTAGCGACCGTATTTTGGTCGCTTAGTACCGCTACGAGCGACACGCAGCGAGAGCGTGCCTTCGTTAGATCTGTGTATGCCTCACAACATTCACAGCCTAAAGAGGAGTTTTGCCTCCAACGCTCACAGCCTTCGGAAGAGTTTTGCCCCCAACGCTCACAGCCTAAAGAGGAGTTTTGCCTTCAACGCCACCCACCAAATATTTCAAAAAGGAGCCCACAATCATGGAAAAATGGCAAAGATCACTTTATCAACCCAACCTCCCTCTCGGAGCTGACGGCACCAAAGTCACCGCCTCAAAAGCACACATCACCCTGTCAAAAGAAGCCGCCAAAGAAGGCATGGTTCTTCTAAAGAACAATGAAAGCCTTCTCCCATTTCAGGCAGGCACCAAACTCGCCCTGTTTGGAAAAGGCAGTTTTGACTATGTCAAGGGTGGTGGCGGAAGCGGAGATGTAACCGTTGCTTATACGACAAATTTGTATGAGGGATTCAAGAAGCTGCCGGAAAAAGTAGAAGTGTGTGAGGCACTCTCTGATTATTACCGTAAAGAGGTAGAAAAACAGTACGAGGCAGGAGCAGAACCAGGAATGACAGTAGAGCCTGCGTTTCCGGAAGAAACTGCAAAAAAAGCGAGAGCGTACACGGACACGGCAGTGATCTGCATCAGCCGTTTTTCCGGGGAAGGCTGGGACAGAAAGAGTTCTTATGATAAGGAGATGGATGAGTCGGTACAGACAGATCCGCTGCTGGAAAAGGCAGAGCGCATTTTTCCAGACGGAGACTTTTACCTGACGAAGGAAGAGAGCGCGATGGTGGAACAGGTGCAGCAGTTGTTCCCGAAGGTGGCAGTCGTTATGAATGTCGGCGGCATGGTCGATACGGACTGGTTTGCAGAAAATGAAAAAATTCAGGCGGTGCTGATGGCATGGCAGGGGGGTATGGAAGGCGGAAGCGCAGCAGCAGAGCTTCTGTGCGGCGTCGGCAGCCCATCCGGAAAACTTTCCGACACATTTGCAAAGAAACTGGAAGACTATCCGTCATCGGAGACATTCCATGAATCGGTAAAATATGTCGATTATAAAGAAGATATCTACGTCGGCTACCGCTATTTTGAGACAATACCGGGGGCTGATAAAGCCGTCAATTATCCGTTTGGCTACGGTCTTTCCTACACGACTTTCGAGTGTGCGTTAGTATCTGCGGAAGAAAAACAGGGGGTGATCCGTGTGCGTGTCAATGTGACCAACACCGGAAAATATCCGGGAAAAGAAGTCATGCAGTTATATGCGCAGGCACCGCAGGGCGTACTTGGAAAGGCAAAGAGAGTCCTTGCAGCATTTGAAAAAACACGACTGTTAGCACAGGGAGAAACGCAGCTTCTGACGTTAGAGGCACCGGTGGCACAGCTTGCATCCTATGATGATCTGGGAAAAATTCAGAAATCTGCCTATGTGCTGGAAAAAGGTAAGTATCAGTTTTATCTTGGCACGTCCGTGCGGGAAACAGAGCAGGTATTTTGTTTTACAATGCCAGAGGATACCGTAACAGAGCAGCTTACCGCAAAACTGGTTCCGACTTCACTTGCGGAGCGCATGCTCTCCGATGGAAGTTTTGAAAAACTGCCGCAGTCCGAACCGAATGATCCGGATTACTCCGTAATCAAACGTGTTCCGAGGGAGGAAAGCGATGGATTTTCACCGGCTGTCCGCGCACTGCCGGGACATCAGATCTGGTCACAGCCGTATAAGAAAGACGCACATATTTTTATGGAAGTTGCAGAAGGAAAGATCACGCTGGATGAATTTGTGACACAGATGACGGATGAGGAACTTGCGCATATTTTAGGCGGACAGCCGAATACCGGTGTGGCAAATACATTTGGATTTGGAAATATGCCGGAGTATGGAATCCCGAATATTATGACGGCGGACGGACCTGCCGGACTCCGCATTGAGAAAAAATGCGGCGTAGTTACGACGGCGTGGCCGTGTGCGACACTTTTAGCATGTACCTGGAACCCGGATGTGGTATATCAGGTCGGTGCAGCAGGTGCCGCTGAGGTGAAGGAAAATAACATTGCCGTCTGGCTGACGCCTGCGGTCAATATCCACAGAAGTCCGCTTTGTGGAAGAAACTTCGAGTATTATTCCGAAGACCCGTATCTGACCGGGAAAATGGCTTCTGCAATGGTAAAGGGAATCCAGTCAAAACATATCGCTGCAACGGTCAAACATTTCGCCTGCAACAATAAGGAGACAAACCGTAAGGAAAGCGATTCCAGAGTGTCCGAGCGGGCAGCAAGGGAGATTTATTTAAAGGCGTTTGAGATTATCGTAAAAGAGGCAGATCCGTGGTGCATTATGTCATCTTACAATATCGTAAACGGACACAGAACTTCTGAAAACCGTGAGCTTTTAGAGGACATCTTAAGAGGTGAGTGGAATTATCAGGGAATGGTCACGACCGACTGGTGGACAAGCGGTGAGCATTATAAAGAAGTAAAAGCGGGAAATGACATCAAGATGGCATGTGGATTCCCGGAGAGCCTGCTCCGCGCAAAAGAGGCAGGAGTGCTGACAAGAGAAGAGATGGAGATCTGCGCAAAGCGTATTTTAGGATTAATACTAAAAATTGATTAAAATGGAGGATTATCATGGGTAACAGTGGAATCGGTGTTCCGCTGCCGGAACTGGCAGCATACTGCAGAGAGGCAGCGGCAGAGGGAGCCGTGCTTTTAAAGAATGAGGGGCATATGCTTCCGATCAAAAAGGATGAGACAGTTTCTATTTTCGGAAGAAGCCAGATTGAGTATTACCGGAGTGGAACCGGTTCAGGTGGAGCGGTTAATGTGCCGTATGTCAAAAATATTTTAGACGGAATCAAAGAAAACAATGCTTTCCCTGTAAATGAGGAACTGGTAGAAACCTATAAAGAATGGTTAAAGGAGCATCCGTTTGACAACGGAGGCGGTGGCTGGGCGGCAGAGCCGTGGCATCAGGAAGAGATGGAAATCACCGACGAGATCGCATGCCGCGCAGCAGAAAAGTCTGAAAAAGCTATTTTTCTGATCGGAAGAACTGCCGGTGAGGATAAAGATTACGAGGACACGGAAGGCAGTTATCTTCTGACAAAACGGGAGAAAGAAAATCTTCGCATCGTAACAAAATATTTTAACGAAGTGGCAGTGCTTTTAAATGTGTCTAATATCATTGATATGAGCTGGACGAAAGATGCAGCATATCAGGATCACATCAAAGCGATTCTTTACATCTGGCATGGAGGAATGGAAGGCGCGAATGCCGTTGCAGATCTGTTATCGGGCAGAGTGACACCATCCGGAAAACTGACGGATACGATCGCAGAGAAACTTTCTGATTACCCGGCAGCGGACCATTTTGGAAGTAAGACAGAAAATATTTATGCGGAAGATATCTATGTCGGCTACCGTTATTTTGAGACATTCGCACCGGAAAAAGTAATGTATGAGTTTGGTTTCGGTTTATCTTATACGGAATTTTCCATGGAGACGGTAAAAGCGGAGAGTACAGGAAATGGAAAAGATGCAAAGATCGCACTCAGTATCCGTGTGAAAAATACCGGGGCAGCAGCCGGAAAAGAGGCTGCTCAGGTTTATGTGTCCGCCCCACAGGGACGGCTTGGAAAACCGGCAAAGGTATTGTGCGGATTTGCAAAGACAAAACTGCTTGCTCCGGGCGAGGAGGAAGTTCTTGAACTTACCATTCCGGTAAGCCGGTTTGCTTCCTATGACGACAGCGGTGTGACTGGTCATAAGTCCTGCTATGTCTTAGAGGAAGGTCTGTATGAGATCTACGTTGGAAACAGTGTCAGATGCACAGAAAAAGCCAATGTGGACGGAAAAGGCGGCTATGAGATTGCTTCCTGCGTTGTCACGGAGGAACTGGAGGAGGCGCTTGCGCCGACAAAAGAATTTTTGCGTCTTAAGACAGGCAGGCAAAAGGAGGACGGGGTGTTTGCCCGTGCATATGAAAAAGCACCACAGCAGATGGTTGATCTGGCAGAGCGGATCAAAAGCCGTCTGCCAAAAGAACTGCCACAGACCGGAAATAAAGGAATTACCTTACAGGCGGTTGCAGAGAATATCAAAAATGGCAGCAGTGTGGAAGAAGAATTGGACGCATTTGTAGCACAGTTTACCAACGAGGAGTTAGCCGTGATCGTCCGCGGCGAGGGAATGAGCAGCCCGAAGGTAACACCGGGTACAGCATCCGCATTTGGCGGTGTCAGCGACAGCCTGCACGGTTACGGTATCCCGATCGCCTGCGCATCCGATGGCCCGTCCGGCATCCGTATGGAGAGCGGATTAAAGGCAACACAACTCCCGATCGGAACACTCCTTGCATGTTCCTTTAATATTCCAATGATGGAAGAATTATATCAGATGGAAGGCAGGGAATTAGTTGGAAACGAGATCGACACCCTGCTTGGACCGGGAATCAATATCCACCGCTATCCATTAAATGGACGTAACTTTGAGTATTTCAGTGAAGATCCGCTTGTGACAGGACAGTTTGCGGCGGCAATGACAAGGGGAATCCGAAGTGCCGGTTCTTCTGCGACCGTGAAACATTTTGCAGCGAATAATCAGGAGACGGAAAGACATAATGTAAACTCCGTTGTATCTGAGCGGGCACTCCGTGAAATCTATCTGAAAGGCTTTGAGATTGCCGTGAAAGAGGGAAATGCAAATTCGATCATGACCTCTTACAACCCGGTCAACGGACACTGGACGGCATCCAATTATGACTTAAATACGACGATCCTGCGTGGTGAGTGGGGATATCAGGGAATTGTTATGACAGACTGGTGGGCGAAGATGAATGATGTTGTAAACGGCGGGGAGGCAGACCGCAGATACACCTCATTCATGGTTCGCGCACAGAATGACTTATACATGGTAGTCAACAATAATGGTGCTGCCATCAATGCAGTAGGCGATGATACCTTAGAGGCACTGGAGGCAGGAAAACTCACTGTTGGAGAGTTACAGCGCTGTGCGAAAAACATCTGCCGTTTCCTGCTTGGAACACCTGTGATGAAACGTCCGTTAAAAGATTTTGATCCACTGCTTACAGTTACTGCAAAAGAAGCAGTAAATACAGACGGAAAGCAGGTCTGTGCACTGCAGAGCGGAAGCCGTATCGAGGCAGGAAAGTTTGAAAATACAGTCCTTTATGTGGAAAAAGAAAGCATTTTAAACGTTAATGCACATTTCTGTTTCCCGGTGGAAGGATTAGCACAGGGAGCTGCTAATCTGTATCTGAATGGAGAACTGATGGCAACCGTCCAGACAGGTGGAACCGGAGAGCGTTTCCTGACACAGCGGATGTGCCGTGTGAAATTTATGCCGGGGTATTATGAACTGAAAGCAGAGTATGTGACACCGGAATTGAAATTAGACTGGATTGAGTTAGAGTAAAATTTATTATCTGAATTTATAAAGTAAAAGTATACAATTTTAATCTCATAAAACAACTTAAAAAAGCAAAAATTAAGTAAAAACTCTGAAAATTTACAAACTAATATATGCTTAATTGACAATGTTTTTTGAAGTAACATATAATTAAAAAACAAAGTGCATAAAGCTAATAAATGTATTGGAGGTAAGTTTATGAGAAAACGTTTTATGGGAAAACGACTTGTAGCCGCTCTTTTAGCGGCTGCAGTTGCGTTTTCAAGCGGCAATTTTGCAGGGGGATACGAGTATGTCTATGCGGCAGAAGCGAGTGTGTTTTATACCGGGACAAACACAGTAACAAAAGACAAACTGGATCTTGCAACAGAGGATTGGGATAATCCGCCAATGATCACTTATGATGAAAGTATTGCAGATTGTGTGACAACGAAAGATTTCACAATGAAGGCAGATATTACACTGGATGATGAGGCGTATGCATCATTGGGTACCGGGGAAAGTTACTTAAAGGTTCAGGGTATCGTGAAGCTGGGAAGTGAGTGGACATGGACAGACAGTCAGGATATCCCGTATTTACAGCAGAGCAGTTTTTCAGAAGATACACACAAAACAACGATTACGATCAAGTTTGAGGATAAGGATGCAGATGATTTAAAAGGTGTATATTTCCGACTGATTGGTCAGGGTTTTTCAGGAACATGTACATTTTCCAATGTCACATTAAGCGGTGTGGCAGAAGCGCAGCCGGAACTGCCTGCAAAAGATCCGAGTGTGATCGATGATTTTGAATCTGCAGAGACAGGAAGCAGTGCAGGCTGGGAGCAGGAAGGCGGCTGGCAGTACGACAATGCGGTAGGAATCAGTGTAGCTGAATTTCAGGGAAGCAAAATGTTAAAGGCAGATCTTGATTATACCGGTTGTGAAGGTTTTACATGGAGTGAGGCAAAGATTAAAAAGTCGTTTGCAGAAGGACTCGATGTATCGGCTTATAATGTTTTAAGCTATGAAATGATCTATCCGGAAGCTTTTGACGGTTCTTTTAAGGCAAAGATTTTTGCAAAAAACGGAGCAGATGATGTGGAGATCATCAACAAAGAAGCAAAGATCGAAACGTCAGATCTCGGTGACGGATATAAGAAAGCAGTGGTCACTGTCAAATTCTCACCAAACACTGCAAAGATCACGGATCTGATGATTGGAACAGTTGGTGTGAGCACTGCCTTTTTGGGAAGCGTATATCTGGATAACCTGACTTTATCCCAGTATAATGCAGCGGGCGATTATACGGAGATCACAGAGACGGCAGGAGAGGCTGTGCTTGCAGATACGTCCAGTATGCCGGAAGAAGTAACACTTTCGGATGTGAATGCATCAGGTTCAGCAAAAGCGTTATATGCATATTTAAAAGGACTGGATGCTGCTGACCAGGTATTATTCGGACATCAGAATGACACAAGCAAGCATGTTTCAACCAGAGACGGTGTCTATTCGGATACAAAGGACGTGACCGGAAGTATTAGTGGTCTGGTCGGAATCGATTCGCTGGCACTGACAGGCGGGGAACTTGGAATTGATAACGTAGATGATGCAGTTCAGAAATCTATCGAGATCAGCAAGGCAGCAGCTGCAGAGGGTGCGATCATCACATTATCCACCCATATGCCGAATATGAGCAATGAAAAAATCATTGCAACACCGGATGCGGCGAGAAAATATGATTTTTCACAGTGTGATTTTTCGGAGGCAAAAGACCTGAGCAATAACTGCTCCGCAGAAGTACTTCCGGGTGGAAAATACAATGCGCAGTTTACAACCTATCTTGATATCATTGCAGATTACGCAAACGGACTTGGCGATATTCCTGTTTTATTCCGTCCATTCCATGAAAATACAGGCGGATGGTTCTGGTGGGGTGCTGCGACAACCGCTAAAGAGACATACCGTGCGCTGTTCCAGTACATACAGGATTATCTGGCATCAAAGGGAGTACACAACTTTATTTATGTATATTCCCCAAATGGTCCGTTAACTTCAGAGGAAGAGTATATGGACCGCTATCCGGGCGATGACTGTGTGGATATCGTTGCATTTGATTACTATGATGATTACAATACTTATCCGGCAGAATATTCCGGCGAGTTTGTGGATAATTTAAAGAAAACCTGTCAGGTGGTAAAGAATATTGCAGACGCAAAAGGAAAAGTAGCTGCAATTTCCGAAACCGGTGTAAGGGTGATGAAAGCCGATGGATCGGATAATGAAGGAATTTTAGTAAAAGGAAATCCGATCGCAGGACACAACTGGTACAAACAGGTTAATCAGGTGGCAGTTGACACCGGAATGCCGTACTTCTTATTGTGGGCAAATTTTGGAGACACCAACTTTTATGTCCCATATAAATATGATGATACCCACGGACAGGAACTGATCAACGAGTTTATTGAATTCTACAATGAAAAATCTTCTGTTTTTGCGAATGGAACAAACTTTTACGGAAATGCAGACCAGAAAGAAGTAAGAAATGCAAATCAGGGAAATGCAGCAGGTTATTTTGCCAATGTTTTCTCTAAGATGGCAATCACAAGTGCATTTACTTTAAAAGCAAATGTGAGAAATGCACAGAGTGTAAGTTTTGTGCTGACAAACCCGGATACAAATACAGAAAAAACGATCACGGCAGAGAAAACGGAAGAATCCGGTGCTTACGAAGGTGTGCTGTCTGCGGATATTCTGAGTGCACTTGGAACAACGGATACCGGTAAGATCAGCCTTGTGGCAGATGGCAAAACACTTGTGACTGTTTCCTATATCAGTTTTGGAAAAGAAAAGGAAACACTTGCAAAGAATGTCATTGAAAATTTTGAATTATACTATGATGACAATGACTACCTGAATGGAACTTTTACAGAAAATTCAGCAGCAAACTGCAGTTCCTCCTTTGTATTAGATAAGGATCATAAAGCAGAAGGTGTTTACGGAGGTGCATTTACTTATCAGCTTAAGACGAGCGGACCGGAAGTATGGACCGGACGTATGAAAGGTTTAAGCACAAACGATTACAGCGAATACAATGCGGTCAGCATGTGGGTAAAACCGGATGGAAAAGGACAGAAACTGGTAGTTCAGCTTGTTTCCGGCGGAGAGGATTTCGAAGTATTTCTGACTGACTTTGTAAAGACGACAGAGGCAAAATATGTTACGATCCCATTTAACAAATTAAAGGGTAAACAGAATGGAACTTTTGATCCAAAGAATGTTACGAAGTTTGCAATCTGGTGTAACAGCATTTCAGAAGACGGAAATGGGGTTGATATCCAGTCGAAAATTGTTTTTGATGATATCCGCTTTGTAAATGTGGATGAATCAAAGTTAAATGTGACAGAAGGTGGATATGTACTGACAGATCAGTCACTCGTGTCCGGAGGACAGAAACCGGGAGATACAGAGAAACCGGGAGATACAGAGAAACCGGGAGATACAGAGAA
>NZ_QSCK01000018.1:17768-83596 GCF_003463035.1 Roseburia sp. OF03-24
AAAACCGGGAGATACGGAGAAACCGGGAGATACAGAAAAACCGGGAGATACAGAGAAACCGGGTAATACAGATAAAACGACAGTTGCACAGGTTTCCGGCTTCAAACAGTCCGGGGCAACGAAGACTTCCATCCGCTTAACATGGAAAAAAGTAAAGAAAGCAGATGGTTATCAGGTATACCGTTATAACAAATCAACGAAAAAATATCAGAAGGTTGCAACGGTAAAAACTAATACCTATACGGATAAAAAGCTCAAAACAGCAACGGTTTATCAGTATAAAGTGCGTGCATACAGGAAAAGCGGTAAAAAGACGGTAACCGGAAAGTACTCCAATGTGATTAAGGCTGCGACCAGTCCGCAGAAGGTGACTGCGGTTAAGGCAAAACGTGTGAAGTCCAAGGTAAAATTAACCTGGAAGAAGGTAAAAGGTGCAGATGGATACGAGATCTACCGTGCAACATCCAAAAAAGGAAAATATCAAAAGATAAAGACGCTGAAAAAGGGCACTATTGTTTCTTACACAGACGGCAAAGCGAAGAAAGGAAAAACATATTACTATAAAGTAAGAGCCGTAAAAAATGCCGGAAAAACATCGGTGAAAGGAACTGCTTCAAATGCAGTGCGCTGTGGAAAATAAAAAGATTTATCATAATAATGATTATCTGGAGCGTAGATAAGGCTGACAGTAAAAAATCCGTGCGGATCAAAACTGATCCTGCACGGATTTTTTACTTATTCATGACAACAGGTTTCCTGTGAGGCGGTCTATTGTTTAGTTCAACATATTTAAGAACTGTGTAATTCTTGGAATATTACTCTGTTCAAGCTCAGCGTAAGTTCCTTCTTTTAAGATTTTTCCCTCATCAAAAAAGACGACTTTATCTGCGACTTCTCTGGCGAAAGACATCTTGTGTGTGATGATCACGATGGTCTGCTTTTCGTCGACTAATCTGCGGATGATATTTAAAACCTCCACTTCAAGTTCCGGGTCTAACGCACTGGTAGGTTCATCAAAAAGCAGAAGTTCCGGTTTCATCGCGAGTGCCCTTGCAATGGCAATACGCTGCTGCTGACCGCCGGAGAGCTGCCCCGGATAAGCATCGCGCTTATCGGAGAGTCCGACTTTCTCTAAAAGGGAAAGTGCTTCTTTTTCACATTCTGCGCGGGCTTTTTTTAAGACAGTGATAGGACCTTCCATAATATTTTCCAGCACAGTTTTGTGAGGAAAAAGCTGAAAATTCTGAAATACCATACCGGTCTTCATACGGATATTGCGAATCTCGTTACTGCTGTATTTTACTTTCTGTCCTTCATGAAAGGTCATAGAGGAACCGTTTACATTCACGGTTCCGCTGTCCGGGATCTCAAGCAGATTGATACAGCGTAACAGTGTTGTCTTACCGGAACCGGATGGCCCGATCAGGACGGTGGTTTTATTTTTCGGAATCTCTAAGGAGACGCCTTTTAAGACCTGATTATTGTCAAATGATTTATAAATGTTATCTAAAGAATACATATGATACCTCTACTTTCCGACACGCAGTTTTTTCTCAATCCATTTCTGCAGTCCGGTCAACAGCGTACAGAAAAGAAGGTAAATGAGTGCAACTTCGATATAGATCCAAAGGTATTCGAGTGAGCTTGCTGCGGCTTCCTGTGCTTTACGGAACATCTCACCGATCATGATCGTAGATGCAAGGGAAGTATCCTTGACAAGACCGATAAAGGTGTTAAAAAGCGGTGGTATGGATACGGTAGCAGCCTGCGGAATGATGATACGGCGGAATGTCTGCTGATAACTCATTCCGAGAGAATAGCCTGCCTCCCACTGACCTTTATTGATGGAAAGGATTGCCGCACGGATCGTCTCTGCGGAGTAGGCACCTACATTTAAGGAGAGTGCCGAGATACAGGCAACCCACTTGTTGATGCCAAGGGGATTGCAGATACCCCAGTACATGATAAATAACTGTACAAGCAGTGGTGTTCCGCGGAATACCCAGATATAGATTCCGGCGATCTGTTTTAATACCGGTATTTTGTTGATAATAAAAAGTGCACACAGCACGGCAATGATGACACCGATCGCAAAGGATACCAGTGTCAGTGGAATCGTGTAAAGCAGGCCCTGTCTTAGCATTGGCCAGAATGCATTTTTCATCAGTTCCGCTTGTCTTGCTGTAATAATACCCGCTGTCAGGTATGCATATGATCCCATGAGTTTTCTCCTGTAACGATAGTAATTCATGACAATAGAACGATATAGTACATTCTATTGCCATGTTTAAATTCTATATATTAAGGCTGAGATACGTCTAAGCCAAAGTATTTCTCAGAAATTTCTTTGACTGTTCCATCTGCGATTAATGCGTCAATGGCGGTGTTAATTTTCTCAACTAATTCATCATTGCCTTTTTTCAACATTACGGCACTTGCATTTACGTCATCTGATTCAGCAACAATCTTTGTGGATTCGTCGCCGCCCTTCTGCTGTTTCCAGTAAGCATAGGTCAGCTCATCATTGATAGCACAATCAGCTTCGCCACTTAAAACACATTCCATGGCAAGTGCGAATTTATCCTGCCCGACGATTTCAGCACCATAGCTTTTGGCAATTTCATTGAAGTTTGAGGTAAGTCCTTCTGCGGCTTTTTTGCCGTTCACATCTTCAAAAGAAGTGATATCGGTGTTGTCAGCAGCAACAATGAGAACCGGTCTTGTATAAATATACGGTGTAGAAAAGTCATATTTTTCTTTACGCTCGTCGGTAATGGTTACCTGATTCATAACTGCATCAAAATTACCGGCATCAAGTGCAGCAGTGATGGAATCCCACTCTGTTTCAACAAATTCAACATCATATCCCATTTTTTCACCGATCGCATTTGCCATATCAACTTCAAAACCGGTTAAAGTACCGTTTTCATCATGGTATGTATATGGAGCATAAGTTCCTTCCATGCCGACGGTCAGTACAGGTTTTGTGGCAGAATCATCAGATGCTTCTGTTGTACTTTCTGCATTGCCAGTTGTATTATCTGCGGAAGTATCTGCTGCGCTGTTGTCAGAACCGCATGCTGCCATTCCTGTGGCTAAAACGGCTGTCAGTAAAATTGAAATCACTTTTTTCTTCATAAAACTTGTCCCTTTCTTTTTTTCATAATCTCCATCTTCTTCTTAATTCATACTATTCTGATATGATTTAGAACAGATTATACTTTTATCAGATAATGATGTCAAGTGATTTGCAAAGAAAACATTTTTGTTTGTAAAAAAATACGGTAACAACCATGCTATACAGGAGAAATGAAGTTATTCCTGTATCGGAGAAAGAAAGTTTTTCAGTTCTTCAATCGGGATCGGTTTTGAAAATTTGAATCCCTGCAGATAGTCTGCATGACTGTTTACACAAATTTCTTCCTGTTCGTCTGTTTCCACGCCCTCATAGAGTACTTTATATCCGAGTTTTTCAAAAGCAGTGGAAAAGTAGTTCAGGATAAACTGGGAATTTTCATCCTTATTTGCCATCAGAAGAAGGCTGCGGTCAAATTTTACAACATCAAGTTTTAAGCTAAGAATCCGGTCAAAATTAGAATATCCGGTTCCGAAGTCATCAAGGTAAGTACATACACCGAGCGATTTAAACTGCATGACACGGTCAAGCACAAGTTCGTATTCTGTGTCGTTGCGGCTCTCGGTGAGTTCTACTGCGATCGTATGAAAATCAACACCGTTTCTCTCTACGATTTCGCAGAACTCTTTCATAAAATTCTTATTGGAGAGCTCTGAAATAGAGAGATTTACGGAAACACGGGAAAGGTGGTAACCTTCATCCTGAAATTCCCGGATCGCACGGCAGGTCTTATTTAAAATGATCATGCTTAATTTGTGGATATAGCCATTCTTTTCAGCGAGCGGAATAAACCGGTTTGGATATACCATGCCGGTGTCCTTTAGTTTCAGACGCATCAGTGCTTCTGCGGTGTCATAATTGCCGGCATTTACGTTGCGGACCGGCTGGCAGTATACAAGAACTCTTTCGTCATCAAGGGAACCGTTTTCTGCAATATCTTTTAACTGCGCCGAGAGATATTTCATATCATGAAAACTTTTATAATCGGCGGTGTCGCAGGAGCGGAAATTATTTAGTTCCATCGGTTCTGCAAAGAAGTTAAAAAGTTCGTAAAACTGCTCTAAGTTTTCACAGAAATCCAGATGATTGAACATAACGATCTTATAAGGCAGTTTATAAGTTTCAAAATGGCGTTTAAAGTCATTCTGGATCATATCCTGTGCGATTTTATCTGCATTCCGGATGTCACTGACATCAATTGCAAGAACAAAAAAATCTGTAGATGGGTGGAAGAGGAGTCCGTTTTTAAAGTAGCCGTTCCAGAAGTTGAAAAAAAGTTTGCCAAGCTCATCCGGCATCACATATTCGGAATCAGTGTCGAAACGGAGACACATATAATAAGTAGAAATTTGAATTGACGCCTGCTGGTTTAAATATTCGTTTAGGGAATCAGCATTCAGGGCCCCTGTCTTGATACTGTAAGAACTTCCATGTACCATATAAAGGATTACCATGATCGGCAGGAGAAAGGTGATGGCAAGGAAGGTATTGCTGCCAAAATGGTTTTCTGCACAGACGAGAAAAACACAGATGAACTGTACGATCACGAGCATATGGAATAAACTTGTTGGAATGCGTTTATGATAGTAAAGTAACAGGAAAAAAATAAACGCCATATAAATCCCGTAAGCAATCGTAAACGGTTTTAAATAAAGGTTATCATGCCATGCACCTGAGCTGTCGCGGTAGAAACTGTAACCCAATACAGGTGACAGTGCATCCACAATGGCAAAAATGATATATAAGGAATATAGGAAAATATTCATGATATGTCCTGTTTTTCCCGGAATACCAATCAAAATCTTTAAATAAGCCGCATACAGACAAAAAATGAGCAGCAGGCTTGAATGATATATTGCACGCAGAATACATAAAGTGGTATCACTGTCGAAATACAGTACAGTATAGTAAAAGCAGGAATTGCTGAAGGCTGCAATCAGCAAAAGCGCGATGCAGGTGCGAAAAAGCAGAAAAAGTCTGCTGCGGCGGATAAATGTCTCCCGGAGAAGCAGTAAAAGTAATATACATAAGATCACGAGAATCATATCTACAGCGGGAGTGTACCCGTTGATCAAAAAAGCGTTGGATAATATTTTTGGTTGCAGATTCATAATTTCATTCCCCTGTAATCAGATTAAAAGTAATTTAGCCGAACAAAAATTATACCATAATATGGGAAAAATGTCACGGGAGCGCACATGTTAATGTTGACCAAAATGACAGTATGAATGTCATAAAAATGTCACAAAAATGCATGCTCAGGTTGACGTTAAGACAGCAAAGTTATAAAATAGAAAAGCGCAACCGATTGCGCTATATTGGAGAGAAAGAATGTTGCTGAAGCAGTCAGCCGCAGGTACCTTAAGAATATAGAGAAATCGTGGAAAAAAGAGCAAATTTATGGAGGGGAGTGTGAAAAAATTTTTTCACACACAGAAAAGGTGAACATTATGAAAAAACAGGTTTACAGAAAACTACTGGCGGCATGTGTCAGCGTAAGTCTTGGAACTGTTCTTCTGGCAGGATGTGGGGATTCTGCCGGAACGACAGGGACAAAGACAGAAGTACAGGAGAACAATACATCGGAAGATGTGGTTGAGCCGGTGGGAGAAGTTACAACATTCACGCTGCCGGACGGACCGGAGGAGTCTGATATTTTTGTGCAACCGGTTGCGGATATTTCGGATGACTTTATCCGGGGAATGGATGCATCCGCAGTTCTTTCTGTGGAAAACAGCGGGGCTGTGTATTATGGCTACGATGGAAAAGAGCAGGATGTGTTTGAGACACTTGCACAGTCCGGAGTCAATTATATCCGCCTGCGTGTATGGAATGATCCGTATGACGAGAACGGCAATGGCTATGGCGGCGGAAACAATGATCTGACGACTGCCATGAAACTTGGTGTGCGTGCAGCCAGATACGGAATGAAGGTCTGCATTGATTTTCACTATTCAGATTTCTGGGCAGATCCGAAAAGACAGCATGCACCGAAGGCATGGAAAGGTATGACAGTCGATGAAAAGAGTGATGCACTCTATGATTATACGACAGAGAGCCTTGGAAAGCTGTTAGATGCCGGTGTGGATGTCGGGATGGTGCAGATCGGAAATGAGATCAATAACGGTATGTCCGGGGAAACAGATGTGGATGCCGTGATGCAGCTTTTAAATTCCGGAAGTAAGGCAGTGAGAGAAGTGGCAGAGTCTTATGGAAAAGACATTAAAGTTGCCGTACATTATACGAACATTGAGGATAATGACCAGATCGATACGATGGCAGCAAATTTAAAAGATGCCGGTGTGGACTATGATATGTTTGGTCTTTCCTTCTATCCGTTCTGGGACGGAACCAATGAAAATATGCAGAACGCAGCAAAACTGATCGAGGATAAGTACGGAAAAGAAGTATATATTGCAGAGACTTCTTACTGTTATACATCTGAGGATGGAGACGGTTTTAGCAACAGCCTGAAAGGAACCGATGACCTGACAGACGGTTACGGTGCAACGGTACAGAGTCAGGCAACAGTGATCCGTGATATCTGTGCAGCCGCAAATGAGGCCGGAGTGGAAGGTGTCTTTTACTGGGAAGGCACATGGATCCCTGTCGGATCAGCCGATGCGGATAATTCCGCTCTGTGGGAGAAATACGGAAGCGGCTGGGCAAGCAGTTATTCGGCTGAGTATGACCCGGATGATGCAGGGTTATACTATGGAGGCTGTTCCTGGGACAATCAGGCAATGTTTGATTTTACCGGACACCCACTGGCTTCTTTGAATGTATTTAAGTATTTAAAATATGGCGCAACAGCGCCGCTTGCAGTTGACTATATCCCGGATGTTTACGTCTCCTGCAATGTAGGCGAAGATCTGGTTCTGCCGGAGAGTATTGATGTTGTATACAATGACCGTTCACAGAATAAAAAACAATCTGTAAGCTGGAATGAGACACAGATGAAGGCAATCGATACCACGAAAGCCGGCAGTTATGAGATCGAAGGGGCATTGGAAGATGGAACCACTGTTACCGCACATGTGGAAGTGGAAATGATAAATTATGCGGTCAATCCAGGTTTTGAAGATAAAAACCGTTCAATGTGGAAAGTCTCTTATGAAGGGGAAGCCGATCCGACTGATTATCAGGTAAAAGCGGATGATGCACATTCCGGTGAGACCGCATTTCACTTCTGGTCCGGGGATTCGGATATGGAATTTTCCATTGAGCAGGAAGTGACCGGTCTGGAGAATGGAACGTATCAGTTGTCTGTATTTTCACAGGGCGGAGATATGTCATCGGATGCGTCCATGGAACTGTATGCAGTGACTGCAGATGGCGGGCAGACGGCTCCGTTTATGCTGACCACCTACAATGACTGGCAGAATCCGACGATTAGGGAGATTAAGGTTACGGATGGAACGGTTAAGATCGGGGTACGGTTTCAGTGTAACGTGGGCAGCTGGGGAACAGTGGATGATTTCACACTGAACCGGATTTCGGACTGATGATTATGAATAAAAAGCATGTTTGTTTCAGGATGAATATTCTGTGGCAGGCGTGCTTTTTATTTAGGAGCGCTTAATATGATACAGTGGTGGCAGCAGATTTTGCCGATTTGGAATGCGAAGCATCGGCAAAATCCGTTACTGGAACGAGGTACGAGTGAACAGTAACACGTTAAAATCAGGTTCGGACAGATTTCTGGCATAATTTCTAGATATTCCCATTTATTTGTGATACACTGGAACAAAAGCGTATCGTAAATTTTTTACAGAGAGGATAAAAAGTTATGCAGGATTATGATGAGAGTTTTTTTATTGCGAAAGCAAACAAGAGGGCGAGTATCACGTGGTTTGTACTTTTGCTGATAGCGTCCGTGTTTTACGGAATAAAAGTCGGCAGGGGACAGTTAAAGGAAGCGTATTTTACAGGATTTTTTGTTGCAGGCTGGCTGTCGTATCTTGGCGGCAGGATCTTACTGAGATTTAAGCATGCTGACAGTCTGCGGTATAAATGGGTGGTAGGACTTGGCTACCTGATATTTTATGCGGTAATCGCCTGGACGTCATTGGATAAAGTTTCCTATGTATTTATTTTACCGCTGGTATGTATTCTGATCCTTTATAAAGATCCGAAGTTTATCCGTACGATGATGGTTATCACATTGTTTGTACTGATTTCAAGTAACCTGTATAAAGGTCTGGCAAAAGGAATGATGGATTTCGTTGCAAGCGAGGAATGTGTCCTGCAGTTTGCAATTGTGATCTGCTGTTATGGATGTACCAATATGGCAATCGCCCATCTGGTACAATCGGATGGTGCATTGACGGCTTCTATCAAATCTAATCTGGCGCGCGTCGTACAGACTGTGGAGCAGGTCAAAGAGGCGAGCAATGAGATCGTGGACGGTGTAACGGTTGTGAGGGAACTTGCAGATGAGAACCGCACCGGCGCTAATGATGTCATGAATGATATGAAAAATCTTGCGGATAACAATGGAGTGCTCAATGATAAAACACTTTCCTCTGTTGAGATGACCAATGTGATCGATACGCAGGTAAAAAATGTTGCCGGTCTCATGGAGCAGGTGGTACAGCTCATCGGGGCATCGGTGGATCATGCCAATATCAGCGCGGAAGAGCTGGTTGAGGTGGTGGAGATCACCAATAAGATGGCGACACTTTCCAAAGAAGTAGAGCAGGTGCTTGAGGACTTTAAGGCTGAGTTTAAGAATGTAAAAGAAGAGACCAGTACGATTGAAGGTATCACTTCAAAGACAAATTTACTTGCTTTAAATGCATCCATCGAGGCAGCGAGAGCCGGAGAAGCCGGCAAGGGATTTGCGGTAGTTGCCAATGAGATCCGCGAGCTGAGCAGTGGAACACAGGCTTCCTCCAACAGTATTATGGAAGCATTGTCAAGACTCGAAGCAATTTCCGAGAAGATGATGAAGTCCATCTCAGAGACCGTGGAACTGATCCAGGTCAATATTGAAAAAGTATCGAATGTCAACCAGAGTGTGACAAATATTACAAACGATGCGACAAGCCTTGGCGAAAACATCAAGGTCGTAGACAGCGCAGTTAAAGAAGTGGAGACATCCAACCAGACACTGACGGATAATATGCATCAGGTCGGCGAAGTCATGGAAGTCATGACGCAGAGCATCAATGGTGCGGAACTGACAACCAGGACGATGCTGAGCAAATACGAGGCAAGTGCCAAGAGTGCACTGGATATTGAGAGTGTTGTCGGCAAACTTATGGAGGAGCTGGGCATCGGCGGATTCATGGGGGTACAGGATGTAAAACCTGGCATGAAGATCACGATTGCATTAAATGATGACAGCAGTAAAAAAGAGTATGCAGGCGAAGTTGCGGACTGCAGTGGCAAAGATCTCTTTGTAACCGCAGAAAGTGGAGTGAAAGACTTTGTTGACAAGAAGAATAAACATGAGTTATGTAAACTGCATATTGTAGTTGACAATGTCTTGTATTACTGGGATGACATAGAGATCCATCCGGTCAGACAGGGTGAAAAAGGTCAGTATAAACTGCATATTGAATCCAATCCGAAGGTATATAACCGAAGAAAATATCCTCGTATGCCGATCTCTAATGCATGTACCATCCGCTTAGAGGGAACAGATAAAACATATTCCGGAAAAATGGTAAATATCAGTGCAAACGGTTTTGCATTTTCTGTGCGGGACAACGTTTTTGCAAGCCAGAAAGGCAGAAATGTCCAGCTGGATGTGAAAGATTTTGCAGTGATCGGAAATAAGCCGCTGACCGGCTGCGTGATCCGAAGCTCCAACAATGAGGGGGAATTCATCGTTGGATGCAGAATGCCGGAGGACAGCGAGCCAATTAAAGAATATGTAAGCAGGAATTACAATGGGAATTAGAAAAGAAAAGTAGATAAAGGGGCAATTCAGTTGAAGAGAAAAGCGGCATTATCTATTATAACTGCAGCATTCCTGATCGGTGTGGCAGCATGTGGAAATGGAAATATAAACAGTTTAGGTGCAGCGGCATCGAATGAAAACAGTGCATTACAGCAGTCTGACGCTGCGGAAAACAGTACCCGGAAAACATCAGCTACAGAGGAAAATGCAGATACGGAAGATGTATCCACAGAGAATAATGCAGACAGTAATACAGACACAGAGGAGAGTGCCCAAAACGGCACAGGAACAGAAAACACCGAGGGGCTTACATTTGCGGATCTTGCAGAATATCAGTTCGAGTTTTGCAGTGGCGCGGGTGGATGGGCTACGGATTTTACCATTGATTCCGACGGTCATTTCAGTGGTGAATATCATGATTCCGATATGGGAGTTACCGGGGACGGCTATGAAAACGGAACCGTGTATATAAGCGTGTTCGATGGACATTTTAAAGATCTGACACCGGTGAATGACCATTGTTACCGGATGACACTTGCTGATATTTCCTATCAGGAAAATGAATTTGGCAGGGAAGAGATCAAAGATGGAACAAAGTATGTTTATTCAGATGCATATGGACTGACTGGTACAGATACTTTTCTGGTCTATATGGAGGGAACACCGGTCAGCGAAATTTCGGAAGATGCATATTCCTGGCTTTCCATGGCAAACAAAAGTGATACAGAGCTTACGATGGTGGCACTTGTAAATGAGGGACAGGAAGAGGGAATCTATTCTTATAAGAAACTGTCCCCATTAGAGGATGCACAGACAACTTTTGAGAGTTATACGTCAAGTTATGAATACTGGACGGATGAGATCGATAAAGCGGAGTCACAGAGTGAGATAAACGATGATTCCCAAAAAAGATATGAGGTCATGGATGAGTGTCTGAATTATATCTGGAATCTCATAAAGAATGATACGGATGAGAACGCGTATCAGAAAATACTTGAAGAACAGCGGACCTGGATCGCAGATAAAGAAGCAAAAGCAAAGGCTGCTTCGGATGAGTATGGGGATGGAAGTGCTGGAACAGCAGCTTATTATGATAAGTCAGCAGAACTTACCATGACACGCTGTGAGGAATTGATCGAATATCTCAAGTAATGAAAGATAAGAGAAAAACAGAAGTAAGAGGCGAAAATCATGACGGCAGAAGATATCAAAGCATATTGTCTCAGTAAGCATAAGGCATGTGAAGCATACCCGTTTGGGAAAGTGCCGGTCTGCTACAAACTGAATGATAAAATATTTGCGCAGTTATATCCGGATGAGGGAAACTATAAAATTACATTAAAATGCACAGCGGATGCCGCACAGTTTTACCGGATGGTCTACCCGGATAAGATCATGGAAGGATATCATTGTTCGAAGGTTCAGAAACCTTACTGGAACACGATCTATCTGGATGATTTCCCGGAGAAGGAACTTTATAATATGATAGATTTTGCGTATGATACCGTGCTGCACGGTTTCAGCAAAAAAGTACAGAAACAGATATTGGAAGAGGCAGGGAAATAGTACCTGCTTCTGACAGAAAAACATCTGCTTTTTCCGCATCAAACGGAGAAAGCAGATGTTTTTTTTTCGTTGGGAACATGGTGAGCAGTAATTTTCCGTTGCGTGCAAGTCTTGTCTTTACAAATACACAACAAAATGATATATTCGATTTGGATATGATATATTAATAAATATAAATAATATGCAAATGATATATAAATGACATATAAAAAGGAGGAAAAAATGAAACTGGGGATCGATATGGGCGGTATGTCCATCAAAATGGGGCTGGTAAATGAGGAAAATGAGATTATTGGGAGAATCACAATTCCAACCGATCTGACGGTGCCGTATCAGATGCTGGTGGAACGCATGGCAGATGCCGTACAACAGATGCTTGAAAATGCAGGCATGACATTGGAACAGTGTGATGGGATCGGAATTGGAAGTCCGGGAACGATCGACGCAAAGCGGGGAGTAATCCTGTATTCTAATAATTTTGGCTGGGAAAATGTACCAATCGTAGAAGAACTGAAAAAACATCTGGATGTGGGAATTGAAATTGCCAATGATGCGGACGCTGCGGCACTGGGAGAAGTATATGCCGGTGCGGCAGAAGGTGCAGAAAATGCAGTTCTTCTGACACTTGGAACGGGTGTGGGCAGTGGAGTGATCCTGGATAAAAAGATTTTTCGCGGTGGGATGCCGGGAGGCTGTGAGTTAGGACATTTGTCTATACGCCATGATGGCGTTCGCTGTACCTGTGGAAGAAAAGGCTGCCTGGAAGCATATGCCTCTGCGTCTGCACTTCTTCGGATCGCACGGGAAAAGGCAGCAGAGCACCCGGAATCTGTCATGAATGAGATGTGTAAAAATGACCTGGAACAGATGAATGGTAAGATTCCGTTTGACGCCGCAAAAGCCGGAGATGAAGCTGGCATGGAAGTTATAAAAGAATATGAGGGTTACCTCGCATGCGGAATTGCAAATGTGATAAATACGTTCCGGCCGGAAAAGGTGATCCTTGGCGGAGGAGTTGCTGCGCAGAAAGAAAATCTGACCGCACCGCTTAAGGATCTGGTGAAAGATATGTGTTTCGGTGGCAGTCATGGATATATTGCCGACATCGTGACCTCTGCACTTGGAAATGATGCCGGGATCATTGGAGCAGCAAATCTGGTAGTGTAAAATTGGTTATTGTTCACAGGCAGGCATTTTCTGAACTGAAAATGCTGTATGATACAGTGGTGGCAGCAGATTTTGCCGATTTGGAATGCGAAGCATCGGCAAAATCCGTTACTGGAACGGGGTACGAGTGAACAGTAACTAAAATTGCGGTGCGAAGTGTCACAGAAAGATTAACGGAGGCGGCAATGGGAAAAACAATTATGTATGAGCGGATCTATGCGGATCTGCTTGCAAAAATACAGAATGGAGATTACCAGCCGGGAGACCGGCTGCCATCGGAGAAAGAGTCAGCAGAGCTTTATGGGGTAAGCCGTATTACAGCGAAAAAGGCGATGGATATGCTGGCAAAGGAAAAAAAGATCAGCAGAGAGCCGGGAAGAGGTTCTTTTGTGTGCAGTCCGGCTGCTGCTGTGGAGATGAAAAAGGAGAGCCGGGGGACTGCCAATCAGCGGATCGGTGTAATATTCGATGGGTTTGGAAGCGATTTTGGCACACGGCTTTTGCAGGGGATTGAGAGCGAATGTGACAGGAGACAGTCAGATCTTTTGTTTAAGTGTACTTATGGAAGTATCGAAAAGGAAAAACAGGCGATCGACGCAGCAATCCGTGCGGGAGTAAAAGGTATTCTGCTTCTTTGTGCACAGGGGGATAATTATAACAGTAAGGTGTTAGAACTGGCACTGAACGGGTATCCGCTGGTGCTTATGGACCGGAGGATGCAGGGCATTTCAATCCCGTGTGTCAGAACAGATAATTATGAAGCGGCGAACGAAGTTACCAAAATACTTATCGCAATGGGGCATAAAAAAATCTGTTTTCTGACGCATGCGTCCGTTACGACGACAACGATCCATGAGCGCTACGAAGGATTTGCCCATTGTATGCTCAAATATGAAGACGCCAATGGGACATTTGCAAAACTTGAAAAATATAACCACATTCCAGAGGATATTGAAAAAGAATGCCGGGAATTTGATTATGCGCAGATTGCAGAGATCCTGGAAAAAAACAGGGAATGTACGGCATATATTGCCGCTGAATACCGGATCGGGGTGCTTTTTTCGAAATATTTAAAAGAGCATGGGATTTCAAAAAAGATTGCTGTATTTGATGGCATTGATGAGATCTATGAGCAGGATGATTTTATCCATGTGCGGCAGAATGAATTTGCGATGGGACAGCAGGCAGTCACACTTTTGGAGGAAATTACAACCGGAAAGAAACAGAACGAGGATATTATAATTCCCTATCAGATATCGGGGATTCTATAAAGCAGGAGATTCGTGTGAAAAAGACAGTACAAGAAGGGAGATTAAGATGAAAATAAAAGAGAATTATGCAGCGATCGAGCGTACGGTTGCTCTTGTAAAAGAAAAATTTGGTGCAGACAGCAAGATCGCGGTCATGTTTGAAAAGTGCATTTCGAATACGCTTCAGACAACGATTAAAATAAAAGAAAATGATACAGTATTTGTGATCACGGGGGATATTCCTGCTATGTGGCTGCGTGATTCGGCATGTCAGCTCCGCCCGTTTTTATTGTTTGCAAAGGAAGAACCGGAACTTGTGGAACTGGTATGCGGGCTGATCAAAAAACAAATGCAGTGCATTCTTTTAGATCCATATGCCAATGCATTTAATGAAAATGGCGACGGACAGTGCTGGGATCATGACAAGACGGATATGAAACCGGAGCTGTGGGAACGGAAATATGAGATCGATTCCTTATGCTATCCGGTACAGCTTTCCTATCTGCTCTGGAAGAATACAGGATGTACGGAGCAGTTTACCGGAGAATGGTTAGAAGCCGCAAAAGCCGTGATCCGCGTATTCCGAACGGAACAGGATCATGAAAATGCTTCCCCATATACATTTGAAAGAGAAAACTGCAGTTTTACCGATACTCTCTCAAGGGACGGAAAAGGTGCTCTGGTAAAAAGCAACGTCGGACTGATCTGGTCGGGGTTCCGTCCGAGTGATGATGCCTGTGTATATGGATATCTGATCCCGTCAAATATGTTAGCTTCCGTCATCCTTGGAAATATAGCAGAGATTGCCCGTGAAATCTACCATGATGAGAAACTGGCAGAAGAGGCAGATGCTTTTTCAAAGGAAGTGAGAAGTGCGATCGAGACACTTGCTATCCTTCCGGCACAGAAAACGGAATACTACGCATATGAGGTAGATGGTTTCGGCCAGTATCTTGTAATGGATGATGCAAATCTGCCAAGCCTTCTTGCGATGCCATACTATGGCTATTGCGACAATAAAAATGAGAGATACCAGAACACCAGAAAAGTGATCTTAAGTGACCAGAACCCATATTATTTCAGCGGAGAGTGCGCGGAGGGAATCGGAAGCCCACACACATACACGCGTTTCATCTGGCCAATGGCACTGGCAATGCAGGGACTTACCTCTGATTCCAAGGAGGAAAAATTAAAAATGCTTGAGATGATCGCAGACTGTGATGCGGAGACCAATCTGGTACATGAGTCATTTCATGTGGATCACCCGGAAGAATTTACACGTCCGTGGTTTTCATGGGCAAATTCCGTATTCTGTGAACTGGTACTGGACTATTGCGGACAGAAAGTAACCCTTTGATTTAAAAAGATATCTGTGCCTGTGCATAAATATGGGATATCAATGGAAACAGGCAGAAGCAGAGATTTTTATAATGTCCTAAATGGGCAGGAATGGAGAGCACTATGAAAAAGGCGCATATTATTTCTCATACACACTGGGACAGAGAATGGTATCTTCCATATGAAAAACATCATATGCTTTATATTGAAATGATGGATACACTGATCGATACTATGGAGAAAGATCAAGAATATAAATATTTTCATCTGGATGGACAGACCATCATGCTGGAAGATTATCTTCAGGTACGCCCCGAAAACCGTGCACGTCTGCAGAAATTGATCGGGGATGGCAGGATTGCAATTGGTCCATGGTATGTATTGCAGGATGAATTTCTGACAAGCAGTGAGTCGAATGTCAGAAACTTACAGATGGGTTATAAACTTGCACAGGAATTTGGCGGAAAGTGGACAAAAACAGGATACTTTCCGGATTCCTTTGGAAATGTGGGGCAGGCACCGCAGCTTTTAAAGAAGGCGGGCATTGACACGGCAGTATTCGGAAGAGGTGTAAAACCGACCGGATTTAATAATCAGACGGCCGACGCCTATGAGTCTGCCTATTCTGAGATGAACTGGCAGTCAGCAGACGGTTCTGCGGTGCTTGGCATTTTATTTGCAAACTGGTACAACAACGGCGCAGAAGTGCCGGTGGAAGAAGAAAAGTCAAAAGTGTACTGGGATAAAAAACTTGCAGATGCTGTGCGTTATGCCAGTACGGACCAGCTTTTATTCATGAATGGCTGTGATCATCAGCCGGTACAGACGGATCTGTCAGCTGCCATCCGCACGGCAAATGCGCTGTACCCGGATGTGGATTTCGTACATTCTGATTTCGCCGGTTATGTGGAGCAGATAAAAAAGGAACTGCCGGACGATCTGAACATGATCACGGGCGAACTGCGCAGCCAGAAGACGGATGGATGGTATACGTTAGCGAACACAGCATCCTCCCGCATTTATATCAAACAGTGGAATGTCCGCTGTGAGATGCTGTTTGAGAAAGTGGCAGAACCGCTCGCTGCGATTGCGGCAAAAGAGGGGATGGAATATCCGCAGGATCTGTTTACTTATGGATGGAAACTTCTGATGCAGAATCATCCGCACGACAGTATCTGCGGATGCAGCGTGGATGATGTACATCGTGAGATGATAACCCGTTTTGAAAAGACAGAACAGGTGGCACTGCACATTATTTCCATGTGTATGGACTATCTGAAAGGAAAGATCAATACCAGTGCAGTGAAGGAAGGAAACATTCCATTTGTCGTGGTCAATACGACCGGCTGGGACCGCACAGGTGTTGTGGAGATGGAGTTAGAAACCGATCGCATGTATTTCAGTGAGGCACCGTTAGCCGAAGTGATAGCACGCATGCATGAAAAGAAACTCCCGGAATACCGCGTACTTGACAAAGACGGGAGAGAGATCCCGGCGGTTGTCACTGAAATTGCAAATCATTTTAACTATGATCTGCCAAAAGATAAATTCCGCCAGCCATATATTGCAAAGCGCGTAAAGATTACCATGGAGGCAGCCGGTGTGCCGGCATTTGGATGGGACACTTATGTGCTGGCAGAGGCAGAAGATATCAATACGGCTAATTCACTGATCACTACAGAGAATACAATGGAAAATGAGTTTTTAAAGGCACACTTTGAACCGGACGGTTCTGTGGAACTGACCGATAAAAAGACAGGTCATGTATACAAGGATCTTGGTATCTTTGAGGACTGCGGGGATATCGGAAACGAATATATTTTCTTTGCCCCGGTAAATGACATACCGGTGACTACAAAAGGGACGAAAGCAGAGATTACGGTGGCAGAAGATAATGCATGCCAGGCCGTGATCCGTGTAAAACATACGATGATGCTCCCGGATGCAGCCGATAAAACGCTGGCAGGAGAGATTGAGGATCTTGTAGAGTTTAAATATCGCAAGGCATCCCGTGGCAGTCATTTGGTTCCATTTGAGATCGTGGCAGAGTATACCTTAGAGAAGAACGGAAAAGGACTGAAAGTAAAGACCACTTTCAATAACCAGATCAAAGATCATCGTCTGCGCGTCCTTTTTGAGACGGGATTAAAGACAGATTTCCATTACGCAGATTCTGTGTTTGAGGTGGCAAAGCGCCCGAACGTACCGGCAGACACATGGGAAAATCCGTGCAATGCCCAGCATCAGCAGTGTTTTGTCAATGTGCATGAGGATGCATATGGACTTACTATCGCCAATAAAGGTCTTGCAGAGTATGAGATTTTGCGTGACGGAAAAAATACGATTGCGGTAACACTTCACCGTGGTGTACGTGAACTGGGAGACTGGGGTGTATTTTTAACACCGGAAGCACAGTGCCTGGGCGAAAAGACCACGGAATATGAGATCATCCCACATGGCATGGGAGAGGAACTTTATCATTCCTACGAGGAGGCATACCAGTTCCAGACAGACTGGCAGACCGCGGGAATGGAAAGACAGACGGGAACCCTGCCACAAACATACCGGTTTGTAGAAAAGAAACATTTACAGGCAGTTCCGACCGCACTGAAACACAGTATGCTTACCGGGGATGTCATTCTGCGTTTCTGCAACCTTTCAGATGAAGAGACGACGGTGACTGTCTCACAGCCTGAGATTTTTACCTATGATCTGTTAGAAAAAGACCGGTTACAGAAAGAAGAGAATGAAATCGTGTTAGGAAAACATGAGATACGTACGATCGGATGGAGAGGATAGTTGGCTTCGACTGCTACCTTTTTTCTACATCCATTACCCTGAAACTGGGTAAAAAAATAGCCATTTGGAATTTAATCCAGATGGCTTATATTTTCCGTCGTTTCTGCTTTATATATCTCCTAATATTAAAAGTGGCTATGCTTTTAGTATAGCCACAATGAAGAATCACCAAAGGCGATTTTTACACTTTTACGACCTCCACGTTTTTTCTGGCGGATATCTATTGTCAATTCATGCGCCCAGATGGAAGCAACATATCCGAATAGATGATCTCATACCGGATATAGGAAGTCTCCGGCGGGGCATCCGGGTAATTCATGCGAAATTCGATCTGCATCGCAAGGCGTTTCCCAAGAAGGTTATTCTTTACATTTACGGTGGTAACTCTGTTGATCACATTCGTATACTCTTTGCTGCAGTCAAAGCCGGTCAGCAGGATATCGTTATGGAAATGATGTGGGTTTTCCTCTAAATACATTTCCACATAATGTGCCACATAATCACTGACACACACAATCGCATCGACATCTGGATCGAGACTGTCTAAAAAGTTGAAAATACAGTCTCCATAATGCCCGATTCCGATCGAATCGGTAAAACAAAGATCTTCTATCAGCGGAAAGTTATGTTTTTTGAGACTTTCCAAAAAGCCCAGATACCGGTCGGTGTTCGTTTGCGCATAATTGATATCCCCGATGAAAGAGATACGTTTGCAGCCTTTTTCAAATAAATGATCTACGATCTGTTGTTCTGTGTATTTCCCTTCAATTAATAAAAGATCTCCGGTCAGCGTTTTCAGTTCGATCTCCGGTACGGTATCTAAAAATACTTTTGGTATTTCAAGTTCATTGATTAATGTTAAAAGATGCTTATCATATACGTTTAAAACAATGATTCCCTGTACGGTATCATCTTTCAGCACATCTGGCAGTTCGTATTCAGAAGTGCATGAGGTTGGAACATAAGTGTACATGAGATTGATGTTGGATAAAGAAAGTTCCTGTGCCATACGGTGAATGATGTTTGTCCAAAAAATAGAGGAATCCGGGCGCGAAACAACCAAAGAAACAGTTTTTGCCTTTGGAACCTCTGTGAAATGTGGTTCAGAGGGAAGTTTGTCGTATCCAAGTTCGTGTGCTTTTGCTATGATTTTTTCCTTCATTTCATCAGAAACACCCGGACGGTGGTTAAATGTTTTCCAGACGGTAACACGGGAGGTCCCAAGGGCGTCTGCAATATCCTGCATCGTTACTTTCGACATAAGAAACTCCTTTCTTTTCTTGTATCGTTCTTATCATATCACAAATATCGTGCATGAACAAAAGATATTAAAAATGTTAACTAATAATGTAAACTTTAATTTACATTATTAACATTTAAATAATTACAATAATATGTTAACAAAAGATAACAAAAAAGTCAATTATATTGTAAATAATAACTAAAAAAAGCTATAAAATGTTATGCACAACGGAAAAAGCAACAAGAAAGTAGGATATTATATTGACAATACATGTGAAAAATGATAACTTATAAATGCAACAAATGATAACACAATAACAACGAGGGAGATGATAAAATGGCTGGCAAGAAAAAGACCAATATAAAGAAAAAAAGGTGGACGAAAGATGATACAGAACTGACGATCCTTGCGCTGCCGACAGCGGTGTGGTTTCTCATCTTCAGTTACCTGCCAATGTTTGGAATCATTATAGCATTTAAGAATTACAAACTGTCAGCGGGACACGGATTTATTTACAGCCTGTTTCACAGTGAATGGTGCGGGTTTGATAACTTCAAATTCTTTATACAGTCCAATGCATTTACGATGCTGCTTCGGAACACCATTCTATATAATATCGTATTTATTATTTTAGGACTGGTAATCCCGGTTACACTTGCGATCATAATCAGCCAGATCTACAGCAAGTTTAAATCAAAAGTTTACCAGACACTTATGTTTTTCCCACATTTCATGTCATGGGTAGTTGCAAGTTATTTTGTATTTGCATTTTTATCTCCAGACAAAGGAATTTTAAACCAGATCATTACACATTTTGGAGGGCAGAGCATCCAGTGGTATTCCAATCCAAAATACTGGCCATTGATCTTAGTTGTCATGAATCTCTGGAAAACAGTCGGATACAGCATGGTCGTTTATCTGGCAAGTATTACAGGAATTGATGGAAGTCTGTACGAGGCGGCTGTGATTGATGGAGCGACAAAATTCCAGCAGGCAAGATATATTACGATCCCGTCTATTAAGCCGATCGTGATCATGATGTTTATTTTAAATGTTGGAAAAATCTTCTACTCCGATTTTGGTTTGTTCTATCAGGTGACACAGGGCATCCCGAACTCGCTTTATAAAGTTGCTTCCACATTTGATACTTATATTTACAATGCACTGCAGACAAATGTTGCGATTGGAAAGACAGCAGCAGCCGGATTCTTCCAGTCGATCGCATGCTGCATTACGATTTTACTTGCAAACTATATTGTCTCAAAGATTGACAGCGACAGCGCGATCATTTAAGAGGTGTTGATATGACAAAACAAAAAGAAGAAGTTAGCAAATTAAACCGGATCAAACCGGCAACCAATATTATTTTTAACCTGATATTCCTGATCCTTGGACTTGCATGTATCACTCCGGTGATCCTGGTATTCATTATTTCCATTACAAAAGAGAGTGAACTTGTGACACATGGATATTCCTTTTTTCCGAAAGCATTTTCACTGAGCGCATATTCCTATCTGTGGAATGAGCGTGCAAGCATTGGAAATGCCCTTCTGATATCGGTTCTTGTCACGGTATTAGGAACACTGATCGGACTTGCACTGACTACGATGATGGGATATGTCTTATCGAGAAATGAGTATAAACTGAAAGGATTTTTTACCTGGGTCGTATTTATACCGATGATCTTTAACGGTGGTATGGTTGCAAACTATGTGGTAGTTGCCAATATTTTAAACCTCAGGAATACGGTCTGGTGCCTGATATTACCGCTGGCTGTGTCCTCGTTTAATATCATTATAGCCAAGACGTTTTTTAAATCGACGATCCCGGATTCCATCGTGGAATCAGCAAAGATCGACGGGGCTTCCGAGTTTACGATCTTTTTGAAGATTATTGTGCCAATTTCAAAACCGGTATTTGCAACCATTGGACTGTTCTTAAGTTTTGGATATTGGAATGACTGGTTCCAGTCATCCTTATACGTCAGCGAGAAGAAACTGACGTCATTACAGGCATTACTGAACAATATGATCCAGAATATCCAGTACATTGCAAATAACCCGAGTGCGGGACTGTCATTGCAGCAGTATAAAAATTCAATGCCGACAGAGTCCATCCGTATGGCGATCGCGGTGCTTGTAGTTATTCCGATCGCATGTGTATATCCGTTTTTCCAGAGATATTTTATTTCCGGTCTTACGGTAGGAGCTGTTAAAGGATGATCAGGTGAAACGGATGCGATAGCATCTGAAGATAAAGAAACAGAACAAATAATTTTATTTCAAACATGGAGGGTAAAGTATGAAGAAAAGAGTTTTAAGAATGATGGCAACAGGTCTTGTTGGATGCATGTTGGTGGGAACAGCAGCAGGATGTGGAAATTCAGGTACATCCAATACGTCGAGTTCATCTGGTGCATCCGATTCTGGCACCGCGAAAGACGAAAAAAGTTCTGACGATATCGTGACATTAAAATGGATTCAGATCGGCGGAGGCCAGCCGGATAACTATGATGCATGGCAGGAACACATTAATGAGTATCTTGCAGACAAGATCGGTGTAAATATCGATGTGGAGATTATCTCCTGGGGCGACTGGGAAAAGAGAAGAAGTACCATTATCAATACGGGAGAGGACTACGATATCATTTTCTCAAATGATGTGGTATATGAGAGTGATGTGAGACTGGGCGCTTATTATGATATCACAGATCTGATTGAAAAAGACTGTCCGGATGTCAAGAGCCTGATCCCGGAGGACTACTGGGAGGCAGTGAGCGTAGATGGAAAGATTTATGGTATCCCGACTTATAAAGACAGTTCGACAACACAGTATTTTGTATGGGATCAGGATCTGTGTGACCAGTTAGGACTTGATGTGAGCAATCTGACGGAACTCGATCAGTTGACTGATGCATTTGATACGATCTATAAAGAAACCAATCAGCCGGTAACTTACCGTGCATCTGATGCGCCATGCCAGTTTGTTACTACCGTTTATGATAATCTTGCACTTGGACTTCCGGCACTCGGCGTTGCATATGATGATTCATCCAAAAAGGTTGTAGCTACCTATGAGCAGGAAGATGTAATGAATGACCTGAAGTTATATCATGAATGGTTCCAGAAAGGCTACATTAATCAGGATGCTGCAACGTTAGGTGAACTTCCAACTTATCAGGCATTTAACATTGCACAGGGATGGAGCCAGGCAGCACAGACTACATGGGGACCGAACATGGGTGTCAATGCGACAGCCGTTCAGTGGAGAAAGACAGTAGTATCCAGAGGATCTGTACAGGGATCAATTAACTGTATCTCTGCAAACAGCAAACATCCAGAGGAAGCATTAAAATTCTTAAACCTTGTAAATTCTGATACTTATGTAAGAGATGCATTATATTATGGACTTGAGGGCGACAACTTCAACTATACAGATGACAAGAAAGTTGAAAAAACAGATAAGCAGTGGCTGATGGCAGGTTATAGCCAGGGAACATTCTTCAATGTAAGTCTGTTAGCTGACCAGGAGACGAATCAGTGGGATGAAGTAAAAGAGTTGAACGAAAAAGCAGAGGCTTCACCGGTTATCGCAGTTTCTATTGACACAACAGAGTTTGAAGATGAACTTGCAAACTGTACAGAGATCTACAACAGATATAAGAGTGAGATCAACACAGGTGCAGTTGATCCGGAAACGGCTGTCCCGGAAATGATGAGTGAGATGCGTGCAGCAGGATTTGATGATATCGTTGAGAAAGTACAGGCTCAGATCGACGCAGCAAACTAATATCTTGCAAAGAGATACAGCAGGAAATAAAAAACCAAAATGAGATGATAGAGGGCTGATACATAAAAATAAAAGAATTGAAATTTATGTATCAGCCCTTTTACAAAGGAGCAGGTATGAGTAAAATAATTGGAAAGTCATTGCCAAATATTCCATGGCAGGAAAAACCGGAAGGGTATACGATGCCAGTATGGCGTTACACAGAAAACCCAATCATTGGAAGAAATGGAAATAAAGTTTCGAACAGTGTGTTTAATAGTGCAGTTGTTCCGTTTGAGGACGGATTTGCAGGCGTATTCCGCTGTGACAGCAGGTCGATCAGCATGGATATTTTTGTTGGAAGAAGCAAAGATGGTATCCATTGGGATATCGAGGATACACCAATCCAGTTTGAGGGAGAGGATGAGGAGATCTTAAAAAGAGAGTACCGCTACGATCCAAGAGTCTGCTTTATCGAGGACAGATATTACATCACATGGTGCAACGGATACCACGGTCCAACCATCGGTGTTGCCTATACATTTGATTTTAAAAAGTTTGTGCAGTTAGAAAATGCCTATGTGCCGTGTAACCGGAACGGTGTTCTGTTCCCGGAAAAGATAAATGGCATGTATGCAATGTTAAACAGACCAAGCGATAACGGACATACACCGTTTGGCGATATTTTTGTAAGTTTCAGTAAAGATATGGAGTTCTGGGGCAGACACAGACATGTGATGAGCCCGATCCCAGGAGATGAATCTGCATGGCAGTGTACCAAAGTTGGACCGGGTCCGATTCCGATCAAGACGGATGAGGGATGGCTTCTGATCTATCATGGTGTAATTACAACCTGCAATGGTTTTGTATACCGTATGGGTGCAGCACTTTTAGATTTAGAACAGCCATGGAAAGTGCTGGCGCGCTCAAAAGAATATATTTTAGCACCGCATGAATATTATGAGTGTGTCGGGGATGTCCCGAATGTTGTTTTCCCTTGTGCAGCACTTGCAGATGCTGATACGGGAAGAATCACGATTTATTATGGATGCGCGGATACGGTGACAGGAATGGCGTTTACAACAGTTGATGAAATTTTGGATTATATCAGAAAGTAGACAGGAGCGAGAGGTGCCGGAATGGATTTCTTAGACAAAAGAGTCGGTGTAATTTGCAACGAACTTAAGAAATTAAAAGTAAAACAGGTATTTCCACTGACACAGTGGGAGTACAAGGAAGGAAACTTTATTCACCCGGAGGATGCATTAAAAGACGAGGCAGCCTGGGAAAACTTTGACTGCAAGACCATGCACTGGTATGGCAAGGACCGTCATTACTGGTTCCACACGACCTATACCGTTCCGGAGGAGCTGGATGGCAAAAGCATATGGATCCGCGTTTCCTCACAGATCGACGAGTGGGATGACGGAAGAAATCCGCAGTTTATCGTGTTTGTGAACGGGGAGGTTTATCAGGGTATCGATATGAACCACAGGGAGTGCCTGATCACGAGAAGCGGAAAGGCAGGAGAGACACTGACCATCGACCTGCAGGCATATACCGGGATCATGCATGAGGAATTTGCGCTCCGCACACAGATCGAGGAGATCGATGCAGAGATCGAAAAACTCTATTATGACCTGTGGGTTCCGCTTGCAGCGTTTTCCCGCATGGAGGCAGATGATAAAAACCGCAAGGATATTGAGTATGTGCTCAATGAGACGATCAATCTGCTGGATTTAAGAACCCCGTATTCCGAAGACTTTTACCGGAGTATGCGGGAAGCATCTGCTTATATCCGGAAAGCATTGTATGAAGATATGGCAGGGTATGAGGATGTGATCGCAACCTGTATCGGACATACGCATATCGATGTTGCGTGGTGGTGGACTGTGGCACAGACAAGAGAAAAAGTCGGACGCAGCTTTGCAACTGTGTTAAAGCTGATGGACGAGTACCCGAATTATAAGTTCATGTCCAGCCAGCCGCAGTTATATGCATTTTTAAAGGAGCGCTATCCGGAATTATACGAGAAAGCAAAACAGCGCATCAAAGAGAAACGCTGGGAGCCGGAAGGCGGTATGTGGGTCGAGGCAGATTGCAACCTGACATCGGGAGAATCCCTCGTCCGTCAGTTTATGCATGGCAAACGCTTTTTTAAAGAGGAATTTGGCGTGGACAACCGTATCCTCTGGCTGCCGGATGTGTTCGGTTATTCCGGGGCACTGCCGCAGATCATGAAAAAATGCGGAATCGATTATTTTATGACAACCAAACTGGCATGGAACCAGTTCAATAAAGTGCCTTACGATACGATGATGTGGCGCGGAATCGATGGAACAGAGGTGCTGACACACCTGATCACGACCCTTGGCGTGAGCCAGCCGATCAAAGATTACTTTACGACCTATAATGGCATGCTGCACCCGGATGCGATCATGGGAGGATGGATGCGTTACCAGAATAAGGACATCAATAACGATATCTTAGTCTCCTACGGTTACGGCGATGGCGGCGGCGGTCCGACCAGGGAAATGCTTGAGACTTCGATCCGCATGGAAAAGGGAATCAAAGGGATTCCGAAAGTACGCCAGGAATTTTCACGCACCTATTTTGAAGAACTTGAGGAGCGCGTGAAAGGTGACAGACGCCTGCCGGTATGGGAAGGTGAATTTTACTTTGAGTACCATCGCGGAACTTATACCTCCATGGCGAGAAATAAACGTAGCAACCGTAAGGCAGAACTTGGTCTGATGGATCTGGAACTGTTGTCCGTTTTAGCACAGGCACAGGCAGCGTATCCGGCAGAAGAACTCGACCGCATGTGGAAAAAAGTCCTGATCAACCAGTTCCATGATATTCTGCCTGGATCTGCGATCCATGAAGTATATGAGGTGACAAAGGAAGAATACGCTGCACTTCAGAAAGAGATCAAAGCACTGGAAGAGGAACGTCTCCATGCACTCGTGGGAGATGGCGAAGGCATCACTATTTTCAATACAACCGGACACGACCGCAGTGATATCGTAGAACTTGGGGAGATCCATGCGGAAGCGTTAAAGGATGCAGAGGGCGTGATCTATCCGGTACAGAAGACTGCAGAAGGTGCAGTGGTCTATGTAGAGCATCTGCCGTCAAAAGGATATAAGACATTTGCGGCTGTATCCAGTGAAATTGAGCAGAAAACACCGTTTGTCCTTGTGGATGACCATACGTTTGAGACACCGTTTTATACGATCCATCTGGATGCGGAGGGACGTTTTGACCGCATCTACGATAAGGAAAACGACAGGGAAGTACTGCAGGATGGCAAAAAAGGCAATCAGTTCCGCATGTACGAGGATAAGCCGATGTGCTTTGATAACTGGGATGTGGATATTTACTATACCGAAAAGTACTGGGATGTCAATGATGTGATTTCTATGGAATGGACAGAGTGCGGTCCGGTGCGTGCAACGTTAGAGATGGAGCGGAAAGAAAGCAATTCTGTGATCCACCAGAAGATCCATTTCTATGCAGACAGCAGAAGAATCGAATTTGAGACTTATGTGGACTGGAAAGAGCATCAGACATTGTTAAAGGTACATTTCCCGGTCAATGTACATACCGATGAAGCAACATTTGATGTACAGTTTGGTAATCTGACACGCAAAGTGCATACCAATACGAGCTGGGATAAAGCACGTTTTGAGAGCTGCGGACAGAAATGGATCGATCTCTCGGAAGGTCACTACGGAGTCAGCATGTTAAATGACTGCAAATATGGACATTCCGTGAAGGATTCTGATATGGCACTGACACTGATTAAATCCGGCATCGAACCGAATCCGGTGGCAGATCAGGAAGAGCACTATTTTACCTATGCAATCTATCCGCATGCGGAAAAATGGCAGGAAGCAAAGACCGTGGAGCAGGCATATGACCTGAACCAGCCGGCTATTGCAGTGGCAGGAGGAAAGCCGGGAAGCCTGTTGTCAAAAGCATCTGTGGACAGGTCCAACGTTGTATTAGAGACGATCAAGTGTGCAGAGTCTGGTCATGGCATCATTATCCGTATGTATGAGAGCGAAAATGCACTCACAAAGACAAATCTTGTAGTTGAGGGGAACTACAACAAAGCGTTTGCCTGCAATCTGCTCGAGGAGGAAGAAGCAGAATTAGAGTTGAAAGACGGAGTGGTTTGTGTACAACTGAAACCGTATGAAGTTGTTACTGTAAAACTCGTTTAAAATCATATAGAGGCATTCAGATTCCGAAGGGAGTTCGGTGGGATGCCTCTCTTTTTATAGGGAGATTTACGTTATGACCAATAAATTAAGCCATATTTTTGAGTGTTCCGATCATATTACGGAAAAACAGTATCGGACCAGCAGGGCACTTTTTATCCTCGATGGATGCGCTTCCACACAGATTTTTGCAGTTACTTCCGGCGCATTTTTATCGGGACTTGCCTATCTTGTGGGTGCGGGGACGGCACTGACCGGGATCATAGCTGCACTGCCGACGCTGATGAATACCATCCAGATTTTTTCCTCTGTCGTCTATGAGAACCGCGCAGGCAGCAAACGGATCACGGTAGAGTTTGCACTCATCCAGCGCTTATGCCTGCTCATGATGCTGTTTGTTCCGACATTGATGTTAGGAGCGAGAATCTCGGTGGCAGTGATCGCGGTGCTGTATTCCTGTGCACATTTCTGTGGGGCATTTATCAACACCGGGGCAAATAACTGGCTGATCAGCCTGGTGAAAAAAGAACGGTTGGGAAGATATCTCGGACTGAAGGATTCAATGACTTTAGTTGCGTCCACAGGCGGTTCCCTGATCTTAAGTAAAATTTTAGATGCCTACCGTTTCGCGGATCAGGAGATTCTGGGATTCCGGATCATCGGCATTTTATGTATCGGTATCTGCGTGGTCGACATTACCTGTCTCACGCTGATCCGGGAACCGGAAAATGTGAAACATGTGGAGCCACTGAACATAAGGAAAGCAATACAGATGCCGCTCACAGACCAGAATTACCGCAATATATTGATTTTCTTCCTGCTGTGGAGTGTGGCGTCTAATTTTGCCAGTCCGTTTTTTTCTATTTATATGTTAGAGAATCTGGGGCTGTCCTATTTTTATATCACCGTCATGAATATGGTTGCATCGGTGGCGCGGATCGCGGCTGCAAATCTGTGGGGGAAGGCAGCAGACAGTTATTCGTGGAGGCTTGTCACGCTGGGGTCCATTTTTATGCTGGGAGTTGCATATATCGGCTGGGGACTGCTGACGAAAGAAAACTGTATCTACTGGCTTCCGGTCGTACAGGCTGTGAGCGGGGTTGCCTGGGGCGGCATCAATATTGCGACTTTTCGGATGCAGTTTGCCTTTGCACCGTTAGAACACCGTGTCAGCTATGTCAGCTTCTGCTCAACAATGGTTGGGTTTGTAGGATTTTTTTCATCCATGCTCGGCTCGACATTTGTGGCATTAGCAAAGGATATCAGGATTTTAAACATTCCGGTAGATAACATACAGATGGTGTTTATTTTGTCTGCATTCGGAATTATTGCAAGTGCATTATACAGCCGAAAAATAAAGGAGAAATGACAGGACAGATATGGAGAGAGATAGCAGAAAGCGGGCAGAGGCGCTGCTTGCGCAGATGACCGCAACAGAAAAAGTGGGACAGTTAAACCAGCATTTATATGGTTTTCGGATCTACCATGTAGAAGATGGAAAAATTATTTTTACGCAGGAATTAAAGGATGAAGTAAAAAAGTGGGGCGGGATCGGCACGATCTATGGTCTTTACCGTGCAGATCCATGGTCGGAAAAAAATTATGAGACAGGGCTTGCCGGGGGACTTTCCATGCAGGCATATAATCAGTTACAGAAATATGTGATCGAACACAGCCGCCTTGGAATTCCATTTTTACTGAGCAGTGAATGTCCACATGGACATCAGGCGTTAGACGGATATCTGCTCCCGGTCAATCTGGCAGTAGGTGCATCGTTTGACCCGGCATTGTATGAGCGGGCAGGGCAGGTGTGCGGCAGGCAGTTAAAGCAGATGGGCGTGGATTTTGCACTGGTTTCGGCACTGGATATTTTAAGAGACCCAAGATGGGGGCGCAGTGAGGAGTGTTATGGGGAGGATCCATATTTATCGGCAGAGCTCGCGCGGGCGATCGTAACAGGAATCCAGAAAGAGGGCGTTGCAGTGGTTGCAAAACACTTTTGTGCACAGGGGGAGACGACCGGAGGGGTCAATGCCAGCGCAGCGAGGATCGGAGAGAGGGAACTGTGGGAGATCCATTTACAGGCGGCGAAGGCATGTTGTGAGGCGGGCGTAAAAGGCATTATGGCTGCATACAACGAGATCGATGGAAAATTCTGCCATGCCAACAGACATCTGCTGCAGGATATTCTGCGGGAACAATTGGGGTTTGACGGGGTCGTGATGGCGGATGGCATCGCCATCGACCAGTTAGACATTATGACGGGGGATAATATCAGGTCGGCAGCACTTGCACTGAAAGCAGGTGTGGATATCAGTCTGTGGGATGAAGGTTATACAAAGTTAGAGGAGGCGTTAAAACAGGGATTTATCACGGAAAAGGAACTCGATCAGGCGGTCCTTCGAGTGCTCACTTTGAAATTTGAGCAGGGACTGATGGATAAACCTTATATTGATGAAAACGGGAACCGTACCGCCTCTTACAGCGAAAATGGTGCTGTTTCATTTCCGACAGAGGCATATCAGGAGTCGGAAAAACTGGCGCGCGAGTCGGTAGTGTTGTTGAAGAATGAAAATGTACTGCCGATTGGGAGAGCAGAAAAAATAGCCCTGATCGGTCCAAATGCGGATGATATTTACCGGCAGATCGGTGATTATTCACCTCCAATGGACAGGGCAGGATATGAGACGTTAAAGAGCGGCATGGAAAAAGAATTTGGTGCAGACCGGGTTCGCTGTTATAATGGACATGAGGTCGGGACGGCTGTTTCTCTTGCGGAAAATGCGGATATTATCGTGCTGGCATTAGGCGGATCATCGAGTCGTTTTAAAGGGGCGCTGTTCGATGAAAACGGTGCGGCAAAAGTACAGGGAGTACTTGAGATGGACTGTGGGGAGGGCATGGATACCGCCAGATTACAGCTCCCCGGGAACCAGAACGAACTGTTTACGGCTGTCTGTGCGCTGAAAAAACCGGTGATCTCCGTAGTCATTGCCGGGCGGCCTTATGCAATCCCTGAAATTGCGCAGGATTCAGATGCACTGTTATATGCTTTTTATCCGGGACCGATGGGAGGAAAAGCAATCGCGGAGTTGTTGTCTGGAAAATATGCACCGTCCGGCAGGCTGCCGGTGTCCCTTCCGCGAAACTGCGGACAGCTTCCGGTGTACTATAACCATACGGTGTCCTATCCGGCAATGCACTATTGTGATATGGAACAGGGAGTTTTGTATACATTTGGGGAAGGAATGGGATATTCCCACATGGAGTATGTGGATATCTGTCTTAAAAAGCAGCAGGATGTGTGGATTATTTCAGGAATTGTAAAGAATAAAGGAAATATAGATGATACGGCAGTGCTGCAATGCTACCGGAAAGTGTTGTCCGGTGAACTTGTGCCAAGAGAGCGGGAACTGGTTGCATTTTCCAGAATAAAAGTGGAAAAAGGAAGTCAGAAGGCATTTGAAATCGTTATGGATGCGGATAAATTCCGGTATTTTAATGAGAGTGGTGCAAAGATTTATAAGAGTAAAATACTTTTAATGGATAGTGGAAAAATAATTTTTGAAGAATAGGAAGAAATTCTGACAGCAGGAGGAGAAAATTATGTATTTATTACCAAAGCCAAAAACAATCAAAGAACAGGACGGACAGATGCTGCTTTGCCACAGCACACATATTGTGATGACAAAAGAGGTGGCAGAGACAGAGATGCATGCAGCAAAAAGACTGCAGGAGGCGATCAGGCAGGAAACGGGGCTTATCCTGCCGTTTTCCGTAGGGGAAGTAAGGGAGGGGGATCTCTCTCTTGGGATCGCAAAAACATTACCAGAGCAGACATATGAGATCACGATCGACGAAAAAGGCGGACAGATTTCAGGCGGCGACGGGGCTGGCGTGCTTTACGGTGTGGAGACCTTCTGCCAGATCGTACAGCAGTGTGGCGGGATACTGCCCTGTGTACAGATTCAGGATGCCCCGGATATGCCAAACCGTGGTTATTATTTTGACCAGACAAGGGGACGTGTGTTAAAACTGGAAGAACTCAAAAAAATTGCAGACAGGATGTGCCGCTATAAATTAAACCAGCTTCAGCTTTATGTGGAACATACCTATCTGTTCCGTGACTTTTCGGAAATGTGGAGGGATCAGACTCCGCTTACGGCAGAGGAGATCCGCGAACTTGACAGTTATTGCCGGGAACGTCATATTGAACTGGTTCCGTCGCTGGCAAGTTTTGGACATCTGTGCACACTGCTCTCCACAAAAACATATGGGGATCTCTGCGAGATGGAGGATTCCTGGAAGGAGCCGTTTTCCTTCTGGAACCGGATGCGGTATCATACGATCAATGTCTCCGATGAGCGTTCCCTTCCTCTGATCAAAAAGATGATCGCAGAATATATGCAGTTGTTTTCTTCCAACAAATTTAATATCTGTGCGGATGAGACATTCTGCCTTGGCAAATATAAATCGAAAAAACTTGCCGAAGAGCGTGGCGTCCATCGGCTTTATATTGACTATGTCAAAGAGCTTGCACAATTTCTGGTGGAAAATGGAAAAATCCCAATGTTCTGGGGCGATATCATCTGGAATTCGCCGGAACTGATGAAGGAACTGCCGGAGAGCATGATCTGCCTGAACTGGGGATACGCACCGGAACAGAGGGAAGATGAGACGAGGGCGATCGCACAGACGGGTGCAGTGCAGTATCTGTGTCCGGGTGTATGCGGCTGGAACCAGTGGGCAAACTTAATAGAAAATTCTTATAAAAATATTACAAGAATGTGCGGTTATGCGGCAAAATATCATGGCATCGGTGTGTTGAACACAGACTGGGGAGATTTTGGACACGTTAATGATCCGGCATTTTCTGTTCCGGGGATGATCTACGGTGCTGTATTTTCCTGGAATGGGGAGAAGATACCATTTGCAGAGTTAAACCGTATGATCTCACGGATCGAGTATGGGGATACTACCGGAAATTATGTTTCCCATCTGGCAGAAATCTGCGGACAGTCGGTATTTCAGTGGAGAGAAGCTGTCATGTATTATGAGAACCGGTGCTTAAAGCATGAACTCGAAGAGGGCGAAGATCTGTTCCGCGGTGTGGATCAGGCGGGTGTAGATGCTGCAGCAGATGCCCTGCGTGATATATACAAAAAACTTTTGGAGAGCACGCAGGCGATGCCGGAAACGAAAAAACAGATGCAGCTTTTATCCGTGACATTGCAGGGGATCGGTATCTGGAATGCCGTAGGACTCCTGACAGAAAGCATGGAAAAAACGGGAAGTTTTGATATGCAGAAAGGTCTGGAACTGGCAGAAAAGTTAGAATGCTGGTTTATGGCTTATAAAGAAAACTGGAGAGCCACCAGCAAAGAAGGCGATCTGCATCATATTGCAGAGATCGTGTTCTGGTATGCAGACTGGATGCGCAGAAAATGATAAAAAAGTATAAATTCTATCAGGTGATAACTGATTAATCATCAGGACTTTTCACGGGAAATTTATGATATAGCATATTGTCTGCTGCCGGAATCATAAGCAAATGAGAGGATACAAGAATAAATCTCAATATTTTCCACATACTAACTCCAAAGCTGATATATAAGAAAGAGCTGCTTTATCAAAATATAGCATTGGAGGATAACAACGTGAAAGCAACAGGAATTGTTCGCCGGATAGATGATTTAGGACGTATCGTAGTGCCAAAAGAGATCAGAAGAACTTTAAGGATCCGCGAGGGAGATCCGCTTGAGATATTTACAGACCGTGAGGGGGAGATCATCCTGAAAAAATATTCACCGATCGGTGAACTCGGACAGTTTGCAGGGGAGTACGCGGAGAGCCTGGCACAGACCACGGGATATCTTGTACTTGTGACAGACTGTGACCATGTGATCGCGGCATCCGGAAGCGGGAAAAAAGAATTTGAGGGAAAGCCGGTCAGCAGACAGTTAGAGGAAGCCATCAGTGAGAGAAAGAACTATCAGGCATCTGCAGGGGATGCAGAATTTATGAAAGTGACGCTGGATGATGCCGGGGAATATACGGAGCAGGCATTAAGCACGATCATCTGTGAGGGAGATGCGATCGGTGCAGTGGTCATCTGTAATAAGGATGAAAAAAAGAAAATGAGTGATACCGAAGGAAAACTGGCTGCTGCGGCAGCATCATTTTTGGGAAGACAGATGGAACAGTAAAAAAGAAGATCAAAGATAAGAAGAGGCGGCGGGGTTTCTAATAAGAAAATTCCGCTGCTTCTTTTCACTATTGGAAAAACAGAAAAAATCATATACAATAGACACTGTAAATGAGACAGAAATGGAGCAGCTTATGAAATTCATACATGTTTCGGATGTACATCTTGGGATAAAACCGGATGTGGGAAAACCGTGGAGTGAAAAAAGAGCGCAGGATATCTGGGATTCGTTTGCAGAAGTGATCGATGCAGCAGTGGAGCTAAAGCCGGATTTTTTGCTGATATCAGGGGATTTATTCCATGCGCAGCCTTTGAAAAGAGAGCTTAGGGAAGTTAATTATCTTTTTAGCAGGATACCACAGACGAAAATCATTCTGATGGCGGGCAATCACGATTATCTTCGAACGAAATCCTATTATCTGACAATGGAATGGGAGGAAAATGTTTATTTTTTCCGTCAGGAAGAACCCGGTCATTTTGATTTTGATGAGGAAAATGTCAGCATTTATGGATTAAGTTACTGGCATAGAGAGATCGGGGATGCTATTTATGATTCGGTCATCCCGGAGGATAGATCAAGGATCAATCTCCTTTTAGTACATGGCGGAGACAAACAGCATATCCCATACAATCCCAAACTTATCTTGGAAAATGGGTTTGATTATATTGCTGCCGGGCATATCCATAAGGGAGAACAGCAGATTCCGGGGAGGGCAGTGATGGCGGGAAGTCTGGAGCCGACGGATAAAAATGATGTCGGGCCGCATGGATACTGGCTGGGGACGATCGACAAAGAGCATACGGATATTCATTTTCATCCGGTGAAAAAGTGTGAATACTGTCATGAAATTTATCCGGTTACGGCAAAAACAACGGATCTTGAACTTGGGGATTGGGTGAGAAACCTGCTGGAGGAAAGACCCGGATATCAGTATTTTCGTTTATTTCTGCGGGGAAAAATTTTGCCGGATATAGAATTTGATACAGAAAAACTTGAAACGTTTGACCGGGTTGTTGATGTGACAGAGCAGCTTTTGCCGGATTATGATTATGATAAATTAAAAGAAAACTATAAAGGTACCCTTTTGGGGAATTACATAAAAGAAATGGAAAAAAGACCACAGGATGTGGTCACAAAAAAAGCGTTGGAATATGGAGTCAACGCATTATTGGGATATAAGATATGCAGATAAAAGAAGCGATCATTGGTCAGTTTGGAAAATTGCAGAACAGGCAGATCTCATTTGAACCAGGGATCAATGTGATCTATGGAGAAAATGAGGCGGGAAAAACGACACTGCATGATTTTTTGCTTGCAATGTTTTTTGGAATGGAAAAGGGGCGTGGAAGAAATACATTAAACAGCATTTATAAAAAGCACGAACCCTGGCATGCCCCTTCGTACTATAGTGGTGCCCTGCGATTTCTTGTGGATGAAAAACCATTTTATTTAGAGCGTAATTTTTATTATAAGGATAAAAAAGATATTTTGAAAAATGAGGCAGATGGAGAAGAACTGTCGGTAGTTTACGGGGATCTGTCAATGCTGCTTGGTGGAATAGATAAGGAAACGTTTGGAAACACTTATGATATACCGCAGACAGGTGCAGTGACAGGAAAGGAACTGGCAGATATTTTGTCTGAGTATCTATCGAATGCTGCTGAGGGCGGTGGTGCCAATATTCAGGTTCAGAAGGCTAAAGCAGCACTTACAGCGCGGAAAAAAGAACTGGCGCAGAAAGTAAGAATAATTCATGAACAGAAAAATGAGGATATCAGGCAGCTCATTGTGGAAAAAGATCTTTTAGAACGGGATGCACGTGGATTACATGCCAATATTGCGGATGCAGAGAGAGAGATCAATCAGTTGAAACGTGTGCGCGTGGAAGAAATTGGTGAAAAGCGAAAGAGATTATCTGAGCAGAAAAGGCAGCAGGCAGACCGCAGAGAGAGACAGGAAAATGCACCGCACAAAAGAGAAATTGATGGGGCAATGCAACCGGAAAAAGAGCATCCGGACCGTATGGCAGGGATCGGAATCTGTGCTTCGGCACTGCTTGTCAATATAGCAGTACATTATGTTACTTCGTATCCGTCTCGTCTTTTTTTTATTTTGCAGGCAGTCTTTTTTGCAGGTATGATTCTTTGCGGACTTTATGTGGGAATCCGTTATGCGGTGGAACAGGCAAAAAAAGAGGCATATATGTCAGCACAAAAGAGCGATATAGAGGGTGTGACGCAGGAAACATATGCAGATGCCGGGCTAAGGCAGGCAGAGCGTATGCTCCTCAGTCTCAAAGAGTCTTTGTCTGAAAAAGAGACAAGACGTTATAATATCATGCAGGATATGGAAGAGGCGAAGCAGCCGGGAGAGCAGGAACGGGAGTTGTTAGAAGATATCCGCGCATTAGAACTTGCAGCGGCAGAAATTGACCGCCTTTCAAGCGAATACTATGAGGAAAGCCTCGATGAACTTGGCAGTGCCGTCTCAAAATGGATGTCACAGCTTACAGCGGGAAAATATGATCATGCCATTGTAAAAGAAGATGGAAAACTTTTTATTTTAGCAGATGGAAAAGAAGTCATGCCGGAGGCGTTAAGCCATGGAACGTTAGAACAGATTTATCTGGCATTTCGTCTTGCTGTCGGAGAAGTCGTGACAAAAGAGGAGCCTATGCCTGTCATTTTTGATGAAGCATTTGGAATGTATGACGAGAAACGTCTGATGCAGACACTTTGTGCACTTGATGGGATTGTCAGGAGAGAGCAGGGGAGACAGATTTTGATTTTTACCTGTCAGAATCGTGAGATGGAATTAATGGAACGGGCAGGGATTACATATCATAAAATTGTTTTGAAATAGAGGTGATGCAGTTATGACAGCCAGAAAAAGGAAAAAGAAGAAATACCGTATGTTCTGGTTTTTGGCAAAGATGCAGCTTGTTCTGCTTCTTGCAGTGATCGTGGGAGCATGCTGGTATTATTTTGGCGGTTACGCAGAAGAAGTAAAGGACTTAAAGACGCAGGCGGTGGAACTGGTGCGTTATTCCAATAAAGAAACATTTAAAGCTAACCAGACCAGTATTGTTTATGCTTCCGATGAAAGCGTGATCTCTACACTAAAAGGTGGAAAAGATTCTTATTATCTTTCGATCACAGATATTCCAAGTAATGTGATATGTGCAATTGTCAGCATAGAGGATAAAAAATTTTTCCGGCATAATGGAATTGATTACCGGGCGCTTGTACGTGCGGTAAAGGCGATGATCGAAAATGGAGAGGCGACGCAGGGCGGCAGTACGATCACAATGCAGCTTGCAAGAAATATTTTCTTAAGCCAGGAAAAAACATGGCAGAGAAAAGTTGAGGAAATGTATATTGCAAGAGAACTTGAAAAGAAATATACAAAGGACGAAATTCTCGAATTTTATCTTAATAATATTTACTTTGGAAACGGATATTATGGGATTCAGTCAGCAAGCCGCGGGTATTTTAACCGGGATGTGCAGGATCTTGATCTGTCAGAGCAGGCATTTTTATGTGCTATTCCCAATAATCCGACGCTTTATGATCCTGTTACGAATATCACAAACACCTACAAAAGAAGAAACCGTATTTTAAAAAATATGCTTGATGATGGAAAAATATCCCAGACTTCATATGATAAGGCGTTAGGTCAGGTAATCGCATTAGACCGCCCGGAGGCACTGGCAAAAAATGATTATGTAGAGACTTACACTTATTACTGTGCAGCAAGAGCACTAATGGAAAATGAAGATTTCCATTTTCAATATCAGTTTTCTTCGGAAGATGAAAAAGCAAAATATGATGAAGCATATGAGACGCTTTATAATGAATGCCAGAAAAAATTGTATACTGCCGGATACCGGATCTACACATCATTTGACCTGAATTTACAGCAGGAACTGCAGGACTCTGTAAATGATGCGCTTGCTGGTTTTACGGAGGTCAATGATGAGGGTGTATATGCGTTGCAGTCTGCAGCGGTCTGCATTGACAATGACAATGGTTATGTCAGGGCGATCGTGGGTGGAAGAAGCCAGGATTTTTCCGGGTATACGTTAAACCGTGCATTTCAGAGTTACAGACAGCCGGGGAGTGCCATTAAGCCGCTCACGGTCTATACACCTTCTTTTGAACGCGGTTATACGCCGGATTCGGTAGTTAAAGATGAGCCGATCGAGGACGGTCCAAGAAATGCAAACGGATCTTATTTAGGACAGATCACAGTACGGACTGCAGTGGAAAAGTCTGTCAATACGATCGCATGGAAATTATATGAGGAGCTGACACCGGAAGTAGGTCTTTCTTATCTTGAAAACATGAATTTTGCAAAACTTGATGCCAATGATTACAGACCGGCAACGGCGCTTGGCGGATTTACAAATGGTGTGTCTGCGCTAGAGATGGCATCCGGTTACGCAGCGATTGAAAATGATGGAAATTACCGGACACCGACCTGTATCGTTAAGATATTAGATGCGGATGGCAATGAAGTTTATGCATCTGAACAGACGGAGGAGACTGTGTATAAACAGAACGCAGCGCGCATGATGACAGATGTTTTAAAAGGTGTTATCACAAGCGGAACGGCACATGGACTCGGACTTGGCAGTATGCCATCAGCTGGAAAAACAGGTACATCCAACGATCAGAAAGATGGATGGTTCGTAGGCTATACGAGATATTATACAACCAGCGTGTGGGTGGGGTATGATATGCCCAAAAAACTTGACAAACTCATGGGATCAACTTATCCGGGTACGATCTGGCAGAAGTTTATGTTAAAGGCGCATGAAGGGCTTTCTCCGATGGAGTTTCTGCCATATGCGCAGGTGTCGGATGAGGTTCATGTATTCCGTCAGGAAGATACGGAAGAAAATCCGGATCAGAACGTGGATGAAAATGCCGGGCAGGAGCAGCAGGCGGATGACCAGCAGCCACAAGACCAACAGCCACAGGAGCAGCAACCACAGGATCAACAGCAGCAACAGGAACAGCAGCAACAACAAGACCAGCAGCAACAGGAGCAGCAACAGGAACAACAGCAACAACAAGACCAGCAGTCACAGGAACAGCAACCGCAGAATCAACAGCAGCAACAACAACAGCAGGAGCAACCAAATCAGCAGTCACAGGAACAGCGGCCACAGGAACAGCAGCAACAGAATCAGTAGCAGACAGATATAACAGTCCTGACAGAATATTGTGAGGTCAGAAATACCCCTTGGAATTGGCAGGTATCCGGAAGCCTGGATACGTATCAAAGATCCATAAGGGGTATTTTTTTGTAAATGCTAAAAATAGTGCACCATTTTAAAAATCAGGTATCTGTTTTATACCCTATGCGGATGGTAACATAAAAGCATCTTAAGAAACGAACCAAATGGGAGGGTTTTAATCATGAAGAAAAAAATTGTTACATCAATTCTTGCAGCAGCAATGTTAGTTTCCATGGCAGCCGGATGTGGAAACAACACAGCAGACACCAGTACAGGTACAGATAATTCCGCAGGAACAAAGACAGAGAGTCAGGCAGCGGGAACGGAAAACAAATCAGATGCAGCAGATACAGCCGATTCCGGAGAAGCAGTTACTTTAAGATTATTCTCCAATCTGCCGGATCGAAAGAACGGACAGGGACTTGTAGAGCAGACGATCATTGATGAGTACATGGCTGAAAATCCAAATGTAACGATTGAGGTTGAGGCACTTGATGAAGAGTCTTACAAGACAAAATTTAAAGCATATGCGATGAACGGCATGCCGGACGTTGTAAGCATCTGGGGACAGCCATCTTTCTTAGATGAAGTCCTTGATTCCGGTGTTCTTGCTGAGTTAAATGAGAGTGACTATTCTGATTATGGATTTGTATCCGGTTCACTGGATGGATTTAAGAAGGACGGAAAATTATACGGACTTCCAAGAAATACAGACATCATGGTTTTCTATTACAACCAGAAAATGTTTGAGGACAATGGCTGGGAAGTACCGACCACTTATGATGAACTGCTTGACCTTGGTAATAAGATCAATGCAGCAGGAATCGTTCCGGTAGCAATGGATGGTGGTGACGGCTGGGTACTTGCATGTTACATGCAGGATCTGATGGTACGTTTAGAGCAGACACCGGCAGCAAAAGTTTCCGATGCGATCGCAAATGCAAACTTCCAGGATGAACTGTTCACCAATGCAGCACAGTTATTGCAGGATACTGCAGCTTCCGGATTATTCCAGACAGGATTTGATTCCCAGGATTATGGTACGGCACAGAACCTGTTTACAAACGGTCAGGCAGCAATGTTTTACATGGGAAGCTGGGAAACATCTATGGCATTAAATGAGGATATTCCAGAGGATGTCCGTGAAAATATCAGAGCATTTGTAATGCCATCCGTAGACGGTGGAAAAGGAACACAGACAGACTTAGCAGCATGGAACGGCGGTGGATATGCAATTTCTTCTGAATCAGAGCAGAAAGAAGAGGCTGTTAAATTCTTAAATTATATGTATCAGCCGGATAAATTATCCAAATACGGCTGGGAAGATGGTGTCGGACTTTCAGCACAGGATCAGAGTGCTTATTTAACAGGCAGCGAGACAGAACTTCAGCTTCAGATCATGGATCTGTTAAAGAACGCAACCAATATTTCCGGAACACCGATCAACGACTGTGGTTCCTCCACATTTAAGACAATGATCGAGACAGATATCCAGAGCCTGTCAAACGGAACACAAAGCGTCAGCGATTTTCTTGCAACATTGGAAAAAGCTTGTGAATAATCAATGAAAAAGGGGCTGCTGCAATGTGAGCTGAAAGTGGTAACTGCAGCAGCCTTTTTATAAAAAGGAGCCAATATGAAAAATTTGTACAGTAATAAAATGGTGATTTTCAGTCTGATCCTGCCGGGTATCCTTGTATTTTTATTCGCAATTTTAGCACCGATCTGTTTAAGTGTTTATTATGGTTTTACGGATTATTCCGGTATGGGGACAGCAAAATTCATTGGGATGAAAAATTACATAGACCTGATGCACGACAAATCATTTGGCAGGTCATTACTTAACTCATTGCTGCTTGCAATCGGATTTATCTGCATCCAGCACCCGATCGCAATCGTGGTAGCAGCAGTACTTGATAAACTGCAGGGAAAAGCAGAAGGATTTTTCCGCTGCGTATATTTTATACCGAACGTTATTTCCGTGGCAGTCATTGCCTATCTTTGGAAATTTATATACAATCCGGATTTCGGACTGCTCAACAATATTTTAAAAATTTTTGGCTATCAGGGAAAAGTCAATTGGTTTTCTCAGGAAAACGCGATATGGTCAGTGCTGATCGTACTGATCTGGCATGGATTTGGATGGGGCATGCTCATTTATTACACTGGAATTAAAAATATCGATCCGGTGCTCTACGAGGCAGCATCCATCGATGGTGCAGACTGGAAAACAACATTTTTCAAGATCACACTGCCGCTCATGAAACCGGTCATCCAGATCAATGTGACAATGGCGATCATTTCCGCATTAAAACAGATGGAGACGGTTTATCTATTGACAAACGGCGGACCTGGCGATTCTACGCAGTTTGCAGCTAACTATCTGTATCAGCAGGCATTTAAGTCATTCCGGTATGGATATGGTAATGCCATCGGTGTTGTATTCATCATCATATGTATTCTTGTAACTGTTGGGCTTAATACGATTTTCCGTGACAAGAATACGGATTAGGAGGTGCATGATGAAAGTTAGTCAGAAAATAGGCAAGGTACTGCTCTGGGCCATTTTAATATTTGTGGCAGTCATTCAGATATTCCCTTTGATATGGCTTTTGGATTTTTCACTTGCGAGCAGTACGGAGATGTTTACGAACGGTCTTTTGATCATTCCGGAAAAAATACAGTGGGGAAATTATGTAACAGCATTTGTAGACGGACATTTCCTGCTCTACTTAAAAAACAGTATTGTGATCAACACTCTTGCAGTATTGCTGGTAATCATCATTTCCATTATGGCTGCATATGCGATCCGCAGAATGCGCTGGAAACTGAGCGGATTTGTAAAAACACTTTTACTGCTCGGTATGATGATCCCGATCCATGCGACACTGCTTCCGAACTATAAGATTTATAACGCAGTCGGACTTACCGATACGATCTGGGCGCTTCTGATCCCATATGTGGCTTTTTCGCTGCCGCAGGGACTGTTCTTAATGACCGGGTTTATTGATTCAATCCCGTGGGAGTTAGAGGAAGCAGCAGTCATGGATGGCTGCAGCATTTACCGTATCGTGTTCCAGATCATTACGCCGATGTTAAAACCATCGATCGCAACCGTTGCGATCATGACGTTTTTAAATAACTGGAATGAATTTATCATGGCAAGTACTTATTTAAGCAAACCTACATGGAAGACACTTCCGTTCTCCGTATTAGAGTTTACCGGACAGTATTCTTCAAATTATGCGGTACAGTTTGCAGTAATGGCACTTACCGCGGCACCGGCAGTTATTGTTTACATTATTTTAAATAAACACATCACAAAAGGTGTTGCAATGGGAGCTGTAAAAGGCTGATATGCAGACGCAAATGAAGATTATCATGTGGAAGGAATGAGTGTGATATGAGACAGAAAATTCGAAATATGAATATCCGGAAAAAACTGGTATTTTACAGTTACCTCATTATCACACCCATCCTCCTTCTGATCAGCAGTATCATGTTTGTCAGAAATTACAGAAAAAATGTAAAAGAGGAACAGGAGCAGTACCTAAAAAGTGTCGAAAATCTTTCCGAAGGGATTGACACTATGTTAAATGGTCTGTCAGAACTCGGAACATATATCTGTATCAATCAGGATATTCTGGATATTCTCGCAGAACAGGATTCCGGGAAATTAAACATGGATTCCCAGTTATGGGTCCATGAGGCACCGATGCGTACCATTGAGGATATGATCGCATTGAGCGGACAGATCAAGACACTGGCAATTTATCCGGAAAACGGAGTCAGACCATATCTGCGTTGTATGGATGCAACGGCATATCTTGATGATATTGGAACAGTACGGTTACAGGATACCTATCAGACGGCACTAAAAAAACGCGGAAAAATGTTTTTCCGGTCTGTCGGAAAAGGAAGCAGCGATACTTATCAGGCAAACCGTACTGAAAAAATCGTCATGTACCGGGAAATCTATAACCTTTCAAAAACAAAACCGTTAGGTTATCTGGTGGTCGGTGCAGATAAACAAAAATATACGCAGTTATGCGAAAATTCCCTGCCGATCAAGTCGGCAGGGCTTGTTGTAGTCAATGAAGAAGGAGTGGAACTGTTGCGGGCCGGAAATATTGATGAAGATGCTCTGCGTGATGTCATGGAAGAAAAATGTACGCCTGAAAATGTGGAAGATCATTTTATTTATACGTATAAAAGTAAAGAAACCGGAACAACCGTCTATGAGATGATCCATAAAGATGATGTGAGAAGTCAGATTTGGGATATTGCAGCAGGGCCGCTCGCACTGCTTGCCGGTTTCTTTTTAGGGCTGTATCCGATCCTTGCCCTGGTTTCTGATATTGTATCAAAACCATTAAAGAAACTCTGCAAAGCAATGGAGTCCTTTGAGCAGGGGGATTTCTCACAGAAAGTGGAAGTGATGACCGGAGACGAAGTCGGAGAGGCGGCAGCCTGCTTTAACCAGATGGTTGAAGCAATCCATGAGCTGATCAATACCAATTATGTTATGGCATTAAAAGAAAAGGAAAGTGAATTAAATGCCCTGCAGGCACAGATCAATCCGCATTTTCTTTATAATACTTTAGATTCGCTGTACTGGCAGGCAGTGAATGAAGGAGATGAAGGGATTGCGGATGACATTATAGCGTTGTCAAATCTGTTTCGTCTGGTGCTTGGTCAGGGAAGAGGAATCATCAGTGTTGAAAATGAAAAATCATTGGTCGAGCAGTATCTGCATCTTCAGAAAATGCGTTTTTCCGATAATCTGGAATACAAAGTTGAGATGTCAGATGAAATCCTGGAACGAAAAATACCAAAGCTGATCTTACAGCCGTTTGTGGAAAATGCAGTGGTACATGGATACGAAAAGACCGGAGAACGCTGTCTGGTCAGTGTGATGGGATGGCATGAGGACAACTGGCTTATATTTAAGATCAGTGACGACGGAACCGGTATGACAGAGACACAGTTAAAGGAAATCTGGGAAGTACCGGATGAAAAGCGCTATGCAGGCCAGAGGATCGGGCGTTATGCGATCCGCAATGTAAAAGAAAGATTGGATCTGATGTATCATTCAAATTTTGTATTGGAAATTGAGAGCAAACAGGGAAAAGGAACCTGTGTGACGATAAAGATTCCATGGAATATCTGATTCCACAGTGAGAAAAATACGAAAGAACGGAGGTTTTGTAATGGGAATTAAATTACTGATCGCAGATGATGAAGATGTTGTGAGAAATGGCATTACAAAATATATCCAGCTTCATACCGACCGCTATGAAAAAATTTATGGTGCAAAAAACGGACAGGAAGCACTGGACTTTATTTTTCGTTACCGACCGGACATTATGCTGCTTGATGTACAGATGCCAGTGATGAATGGCATAGAAGTCATGCAGGCGGCACACCGCGGGGGAATTTTGCCAAACACGATTATTTTAAGCGGTTATGATGAATTTCGTTATGCGCAGCAGGCGGTGCGGTTCGGGGCGCGTGAGTATATGTTAAAGCCGAGCCGTTCTTCTGATATTTTAAAAAAGATCAATGAACTGGCGGATGATGTATTTGGACCGGAAAATGAGGAACCGCCTGTGATCATCCAGAAAAACCAGCTGGTAGAACTGGCAAAAGAATATATGGATGAACATTATTTTGAAAACCTGTCGTTAAACGATATTGCAGGAAAAATCGGAATCAGTCCGGCATACCTTTCGAGCCTGTTTTCACAGCAGGCGGGTATCACGCTGATCGATTATCTGAATGAGGTGCGGATCGACCATGCCTGTGTCTATCTGGAACAGAATTTTTTCAAAACTTATGAGATCGCTTACAAGGTGGGATTCCGGGATGAAAAGTACTTTTCCAAGGTATTCCGCAAGGTCATGGAGATGTCTCCGTCGGAATATAAAAAGAGGAGTAAATATGGATACAAGAAACCCTTGATGAAGGCTTGACATACAAAATTGGAAACGTTATCATTAGCTTAATATGAGCAAAAACAATAGCGTGGCAGGCGTTTTGCTGCGAAAATACTGGAGGATTGAAAATGAAAAAGTATGCATTTGGAATTGATGTTGGGGGAACTACCTGTAAGATTGGATTTTTTGAGACAAGCGGAAAGCTGATCGATAAATGGGAGATCAAGACCAATACTGAAAATAACGGAGCAGCGATCTTGTCTGATATTGCACAGGCAGTGGATAATAAACTGGCGCAGGAAGGCATCAGTAAAGATGATGTACAGGGTGTTGGAATCGGTGTTCCGGGACCGGTTAAGAGTAATGGTGTGGTAAACCGCTGTGTAAACTTAGGCTGGGGCATTGTTAACGTTGAGGAAGAGCTCGGAAATCTGACAGGTCTGAAAGTCAAAGCAGGAAATGATGCGAACGTTGCAGCTTTAGGAGAGATGTGGCAGGGTGCAGCAAAAGGCTGTAAAGACGTTATCATGGTAACACTTGGAACCGGTGTCGGCGGCGGTATCATCGTAGATGGAAAAGTCGTTGCAGGATTTAATGGTGCAGGCGGTGAGATCGGACATATCACCGTAAATCATGATGAGATCGAGGCATGTACCTGTGGACAGTACGGCTGCTTAGAGCAGTATACTTCCGCAACCGGTATCGTTCGTGTGGCAAAGAGAAAACTTGCTAAGACCAACGATGAGACAAGCCTTAGAAACTTCCCGGAACTGACTGCAAAAGATGTGTTTGATGAGGCTAAGAGCGGAGATGCAGTGGCACTTGGTTTAGTGGATGAAGTCTGCGGAATCTTAGGATCTACCTTATCTAATATTGCATGTGTGGTTAATCCGGAAGTTGTTGTTATCGGTGGCGGTGTTTCCAAAGCAGGAAATATTCTGATCGAGAGCATCCAGAAACATTTTGTGGAGACATCCTTCCATGCCTGCCGCAATACAAAGTTTGTAATTGCAGGACTTGGTAATGATGCCGGAATGTATGGATGTGTGCAGATGCTGTTGGACTAATCAGTTTCCAGATCTGAAGTTGTATAGCTTTTCCGGTATTCCCCCGGAGTCGTATGGAACTGTTCATAAAACATGCGGCGAAATAATTTATAATTGGTAAAACCATGACGTTCTAACAGCTCCTTTAGAGGAATATCTGTGGATGTCAGGTCGTGATAGATATGGGATAGCCTTATTTCATTTAAGTATTGAAAGTAGGTGACTCCCATATTTTTTTTGAAAAAATGACAGAAATATTCTTCCTGAAAACAGGCTATGTTTGCAATTTGAGAGAGAGAGATAGGTTCATTATAATGTTCCCTTGTATAAGTCAGAATCGGATCTAAGCGTCTGAAGTTTTTTACATCTTTTTTGACACTGGAGCTTTCCACCTCTCTGGCAAAATTGTGATAGAGAAGATAGAGCATTTCAAAGAGCAGACTGTTAAAACGCAGCAGACCACCTCTGGGCTTGATCTGGTAGACAATCTGCATCTGCTTTACGACCTCGATCAACTGGAGCTGCTTGGTTTTCTGAATTGGATTGGTCGTGTGACAGTCGAAACCAAATACATAGGAATCTACATTCGGAATATACTTCTGTAAAAATTGGTAAGGAAACTGCAGCAAAAGGGCGTGGTTTCCGTTGATTGATTTTGTCGAATGGGGAAGACGTGAATCAATCAGGTAAATATCACCGGGCAATAACACGGTGGTCTGGTGGTTCATGGTAACATTTACTTCGCCGTCAATAATGTACATCATTTCTATGGCAGTATGCCAGTGCGTGGCAACAAAACTGCTCTTATCATTAAATTCCCAGAAAAAAATATCAAAACCGTCAGTGATACGGTCCTGTTCGAAAATCGGATCATTTTTTGAGTCTGACATGAGTTTTTCTCCTTTTTTGTGCAGTAACACGATTAAAATACTGCCTACTATGTTCAGTATAATGGATACTATGAAAAAAAGCAATATTGACCTATTACAAGACAGAATAGGCGCTTGTTAGAGTATTATGCGAATGGTAAGATAATTACTGTAATTAGTACAGACCAAACAAAAACAGGGAGTGGAACTATGGGAAAAAAGAAAGAAAATATACCAAAATTGACCTGTAAAGAAAAAAGAAAGGCGTATGCGCATGATTTTAAAAAGCAGCTTCCATTGCAGGTTATGGTCATACCGGGAATTATCTTTATGATCATTTTCTGTTATTGGCCAATTTATGGGCTGACCATTGCATTTAAGAGTTATACAGTTGTCGATACGATCAATTCGGCAAGATGGGTTGGTCTTGAAAATTTTAAGATCGTGGCGACGGATAAATATTTCTGGCAGTCGGTTGTGAATACACTTGGAATCAGTTTTTTAAAACTTTTGATCGGATTTACAACACCGATCATGCTCTCCATCATGATTTATGAACTGCGGGATGGCCCATTTAAAAGAGTGATCCAGACGATCTCCTATCTGCCACATTTCCTTTCCTGGATCGTGCTGGGTGGTATGCTGATCAACTGGCTGTCAACGACAGGACTTTTAAACCAGATCCTTATGGCGTTTGGAATGGTAGGTACACCGAAAAATTTCCTGCTGGATTCCGGGAAATACTGGTGGATCGCATCCTTATCCGACACCTGGAAAGAGGCAGGATGGGGAACGGTGCTCTACCTTGCAACGATGGCGGGAATCGACCCGACCTATTATGAGGCGGCAAAGATGGATGGTGCCGGAAGAATGCGCCAGATTTTCAGTATTACACTGCCGCTTATGAAAACGATCATCAGTCTTAATTTTATTCTGACTGTGAGTGGGCTTTTAAAATCCAATTTGGATCAGACATTAGTTCTTATGAATTCACAAAACCAGGTAAGAGCAGAAGTCATTGATTCTTATGTTTATCGGATGGGTATGACACAGGGAGATTTTTCCTATGCGACTGCGGTAGGACTTGGCGTATCGGTCGTATCTGTGATCTTACTTGTGACAGCGAATAAGATTACCGGGAAGATTAATGAAGAATCAGTATTGTAAATGGAGGCATATATGGGAAAAACAAAACGATACACAGGAGACAGGATATTTGATTTTGTGAATACGGCAATTATTCTGATACTTACAGTTTTGATACTGGTGCCGCTGTTGAATGTGGTTGCGTCTTCTTTTGCGGGAAGTACGGCATTAGCGGAGGGAGGATTTATCTTCTTTCCAAAAGAGTGGTCATTAGACAATTACAGAGCAGTGTTTAAGGACACTTCCATCTGGCAGGCATTTTTGATTTCAGTTGCAAAAACAGTGCTCGGTGTGGTCACGCATGTATTTTTCTGTGCGATGGTCGCATTTGCACTCAGCAAGCGGGATTTGCGGGGACGAAAACTGTACACGGTAATGGGAATCATCACGATGTTTTTTTCGGGCGGCATGATTCCAACTTACCTGTTGATGAAACAGCTCGGACTTTTAAATAATTTTATGGTGTACATACTGCCACAGCTTTTCAGCTATTATGACGTTGTCATTCTGATGAACTTTTTCAGACAGGTTCCGGCATCATTGGAAGAATCTGCAAAAATTGATGGCGCCGGTGTATGGAGAATTTTTCTTACGATCGCAATGCCATTATCAAAACCGGCACTTGCAACGATCGCACTTTTTAATGGCGTATACCAGTGGAATGATTTTATGACTGCGAAATTATATATGACAGATAAAAGCCTGTACCCAGTACAGATGAAGATTTATGAGATCATTGTACAGCAGCAGGCACAGAGCATGAACAGTATCGGAAATGTTGCACTTTCCACGACATCGAAAGGAATACAACTTGCAACAATTGTAGTTACAACAGTACCGATCATTATTATTTATCCGCTCTTACAGAAACATTTTGTATCAGGAATGATGCTTGGAGCGGTCAAAGAATAATTGTAGTAGAAAAGGAGAGAGGAACATGAAAAAATCAATGTGGAAAAAAGGAATGGCAGCTGTATTTGCAGCGGCGCTTGCAGTGGGGACACTTGCAGGCTGTGGCGGGGGATCAAAACAGACAGATGCAGGACTGACACAGACCGGCGAGGACGGAGTTGTAGAAGGTGGACGTTATACGCTAGATGAAAACACACCGGCATGGAAATCAGACACCAAAGAAAATACAAAACTGACCTGGTATGTGAATGCAGAATGGTGGAACACCGACTGGGGAAACGATGTGGTGACAAAAAAGATCAAGGATGACTTAAAACTGGATGTGGAATTTTTAGTCGGTGATGATACGAAACTGAATACATTTTTTGCCGGTGGGGATATGCCGGATATTATTACCGTTTTTGACAGCAACTCAAGTGTGGCACAGAAGGCAGATACCTGGGCATATGCACTGCAGGATCTTGCAGATAATTATGATCCATATTTTTACAAGGTGGCATCGGATCAGACCTTAAGCTGGTTCTCGATGGATGACGGCAAGACCTATGGATATCCTGATTATTCCAATACACAGGAGGATTATGATGGTGGCGATATTTTCGCAAAAACAGCATTTGTGATCCGGAATGATGTGTATGAGGCGCTCGGTAAGCCATCTATGGGAACACAGGAAGAGTTTCTTAATGTACTTGGAGAAATTAAAGAGAAATACCCGGATCTGATTCCACTTGGTTTTAACAACTTTGAGACAGACGGAACAAGTTCTCTTGGCGATGTATTACAGGATTTCTTAGGGGTTCCGATCGCAAATGATGACAATACATTCTATGATAGAAATATGGATGAGGATTATCTGTCGTGGATTAAAACATTCAATGAGGCATATCGTGATGGTTATATCAGCGATGACAGTTTTACGGATGACAACACTGCATGGCAGGAAAAAGAAAGTATTGGTAAATATGCCTGCATTATGATGGATGGTACGGTGCAGCAGTCTGGTTTCCTTACCACGTTTGCAAGCTCAGATCCGGATGCAGCTTATATTGCAATCGACGGACCGCAGAGTACAAAAGGCAATGCACCGAAACTTAATCAGGCAGGAATCAGTGGATGGATGATCACATATGTTTCTAAGACCTGCAAGGATCCTGCAAAAGCAATCCAGATATATACCTACCTTTTAGATGATGACGGTCAGATTCTTACTAATTACGGCATTGAGGGAGAGACATATGAGATCAATGCAGACGGTAAATATGAACTGACAGAAGCAGCAAAAGAATTGCGTGACAGTGATAACGACCGCTTTAAAAAGGAGATGCGTCTCGGTGAGTTTATCCCATTCGGACATGACCGCTATAAAGCATTGAGCGATGATGCATACCCGGATGCAGTAAAACAGATGCAGGAGTGGGGCATTGGAAAATTATATCCGCATTTTATCCTTGAAAATACTGATCCGGATACCGGAAGCAATGAGGCGCGTGCATACAGTGCGATTAAAACTAACTGGGCGACCACTTTAGTTGGTATGATCCGAGCAAATGATGATGCAGAGTTTGACAGTATTTTAGAGGCACACAAACAATTCCGTGCAGATAATGACTGGGATGCGATTGTAAAAGAACGCAATGAAAAAATGCAGAAGAATGCAGAAAAATTAAATACAAAATAGGAGAGACGGATCATGAAATATTACACAAGTGGGAGAAATTTCACATTTAAAGAGGCGGAGAAAGAATTTCAGACAGACGCAAAATGTGAGATGAATCTGATCAAAGCATACCCGAAAATCACCTATCAGGAGATTCTTGGCATGGGTGGAGCGCTGACAGAATCGGCAGCCTATACCTATGCGCAGATGAGTCCGGAAAAGCAGAAAGAGCTTCTTGACCTGTATTTTGGAAAAAACGGAAACCGTTATAATTTCGGGCGTGTGCATATTCAGAGCTGCGATTTTGCACTTGGAAACTATGCATATGTGGAAGATGAAACAGACAAAGAACTAAAGACATTTTCCATTGAGCGTGACAAAGAGTATATTTTGCCGCTGATCCATGCGGCAAAAGAGCAGGAGGAAGAATTGACATTGCTCGCCTCCCCATGGAGTCCGCCTGCGTTTATGAAAACAAACGGTGAAATGAATCATGGCGGAAAATTAAAGAAAGAGTATTACGGCATGTGGGCGGATATGGTAGCGCACTATGTGACAGAATATAAAAAACAGGGCGTTCATATCAGCAGGCTTACAGTACAGAATGAGCCGAATGCGTCACAGACATGGGATTCCTGTCTGTTTACCGGAAAAGAAGAACAGGAATACGTATGTGGCTATTTAAGACCGGCATTAGATGCTGCCGGACATACCGAAGTAAAGATTAATATCTGGGATCACAACAAGGAGCGCGTCTTAGACCGTGCGATGGAGAGCATGTCCACAGAAGAATCAAGAAATGCGATTGATGGAATCGGATTTCACTGGTATACCGGAGATCATTTTGAAGCACTGCAGGAAGTGAGAAACCGTTTCCCGGAAAAAGAGCTGATCTTTACCGAGGGATGCGTGGAATATTCAAGGTTTGCAGCAGACAGCCAGGTGGCTCATGCAGAAATGTACGCGCATGATATATTAGGAAATTTCAATGCAGGAATGAACGCTTATTTAGACTGGAATATCTACTTAGATGAGCAGGGTGGACCGAATCATGTGAAAAATTATTGTGATGCTCCGGTTATGTGTGATACAAAAAATGATACGATCGATGTTAAATTATCTTACTATTATATCGGACATTTCAGCCGTTTTATCAAACGCGGAGCAAAGAGGATGCTGATTTCCCGTTTTACATCACAGGTAGAAGCAGCCGGATTTGTCAACCCAGATGGAGGTAAAGTGGCAGTTCTGTTGAACAGAATGGATGAAGTGCAGAAGTTTACATTTGGTGACGGAAGCAAAGTGTGTGAGATGGAGATGGAGCCGCACACGATCATGACGATATGCTGGTAGCCGCAAAAGACTTCCTCCCTTGTTTTTGGGGCAAAATCCGAGGCCTAAATGGTTTACACATTATCTATTCTGGCTTCGGAATTTCCCTGGTGTGGTATGGTAATACTTATGAAAAAGTTCACAAAAATAACTGGTATTTGAAAACCCACACATATATGCTATTTCGGTAACGGACATTGACGTGTTCCGGAGAAGAAAAATAGATTTTTCTAAACGATAACGGTTTAGATATATCATAGGGGAAGTATTTAAATACCTTTGAAATAGAGAAGTGCATTTTGTTTTACAGCAGTTTCCGGCAGAGGAAATATCTTTCAGCAGAAGTTTTTCCGGATAGTTTTTTTTGCACATATCCGATCATCGCAGTCAGAGCCAGTATATCCTCTGTATTTTTATCGTAGTCTGGGAAGAAGTTCATATTTTCAGAAAGCAGCCGGAAAATATGAACAGACTTTTCCAGAATAATAAATGGTTGAATCTTAGTTATATTATTTTCATAGAGAATTTTAAGATCATGAAGAATAGTGTTTTGCCATTGAATAGACGGATTCAATTTCTGATAAGGGAAATGGCTGTTTTGTATCAGAGAATCTAAATAATTTTGTATAAAATAAGTATTTACAGAAAGAAGCTGTGGAGAGAGCAGAATACAGATAAAGAGACACTCTGCATGGGTATCGGAATAACCATAATGGAAGCAGCGGCTGTTGACGAAAATTCCCTCTCCGGTCTGTAATAAAATTTTCTGCCCATTGATATCATAAGCCATTTGTCCATCCAAAATCACAATAAATTCAAGATCGTCATGCCAGTGGCTGACAGCACGAAAATCAGGATAGCTTGACAGCTGTCCTTTTTTGATATATGCAGGGAAGTCCGGATTGTTATATTATTATGGCTGATTCTGGTATGAAAATCAATGGAAATTGTTTATTACAGAAAATATAAATGGTTAAAAAATTTAACAGAAACGGAGAAGAAAAAAATGGACATGAAAAAAAGAAGAGATATGCAGCTTGCCTATATTTCAGATGAGGCTGTTATGGAGGAACAGGTAAAATGCAGAAAAATCCTGCAAAAACTTAACTTTGCAGATCGTTCCGATTTTGATGAAATTGCAAAAACTGTAAAAGAACTTTTGGGAAAATCAGATGGTGCATGGATCAATCCGCCTTTTTATTGTGATTATGGTTCACATATCGAGGTAGGTAAAAATTTCTTTGCAAATTATAACTGTACGATTATAGATGTGGCAAAGGTAAAAATAGGTGATAACTGTCAGATGGCGCCGAATGTAGCTATTTATACGGCGGGGCACCCAATTTATCCTGATACCCGCAATTCTGCTTTTGAATATGGAAAAGAAGTTACCATCGGGGACAATGTCTGGTTGGGAGGAAATACAGTCGTCTGTCCGGGAGTACATATTGGAGATAATGTGGTAATTGGTGCAGGAAGTGTTGTTACAAAAGATATCCCGGACTGGTCGATCGCCGCGGGAAATCCATGCCGTGTTATCCGTAAAATAACAGAAGAGGATAAAAGAAAATTGTTTCATGACGAAGAGATTGATGATGAAGCATGGGAGATGATATGTGCGCAGAAGGAAAAATAAAATGACGGTGCGGGAGCATAACTTTCGTTGATAAAAGAAAAAGCCTGCGTGTACGAAATGTGTATATATTGCATTTCGTACACGCAGGCAAAAAAGTAGTTGTTGTGGAACAAAATAAAACAATGTTACGATTCCACGGCATTCTGTTTTACGCGTGCCATTGCTTTTGCAACCGGCGGGATACTGATGATGATTAAGGTAATGACTGCCTCCGGTACTAAGTAAGAAGCCTGATATCCCAATGAATAAAGTACCGGGTTCATACCTTCTGGTGCATAGGATGCGAAAAATACAACACCTGAGATCGTAGCGAATATAAAGCGTCCGATCACACCGACGATATATCCGATCTGAAGTCCCCATTTTTTCTTATTGAAAAATCCTGCAAGACCAAGTGCACCAAATGCAAGCGGGTAGTCAAGCAGCATTTGTGGAATGGTATAAAAAATCGGTTCGGTGACAAACTGTACCAGACCGTATGCCACGGCTGTCATGATCCCGACATAAGGACCGTACCAGTATGCGATCAAAACAATAAAAAGCATGGAAAGTAATGTGACAGAGCCGCCCATCGGCATTTCAAACAGTTTGATCATGGAACATACCACGGCAAGTGCGATGGCAACGGCAGAGTAAACGAGCTGTTTGGTTGTTAAGGCTGCCTTGCGGCTTGCATTTTTCTGACGCACAAACGCTGCAACGATGAGCAGTAATGCGATGATTACGACGACGATTACGATTCCGGTCACAGTAAGGTGTACGGAGCCGTCTCCCCAGGCGCCTTCCGGTGTAGCAAAAAAGTTATTCATAAATCCTCCTTGTTTGATTCTGGTATCAAAAGGTGGTTTTCAATTTTTGGCTGTCAAGTTGCACAAAGTCGGATCTATTTTGTTCCGTTGTCCGAAAATAAGAAAAACTAAGTATGCCTGATTTAGATTTTCCAGGAGTGACGTGTACGTCTTAAACGTCCCGTCCATGGGACGTTAAGACTTTTGCTGCCATCCATGGCAGCAAAACACTATGCATTAACAGGCATACTAAGATTTTCTAATTTTCTCCCAAAGTCACAAAACGAGTCCCAACTTTGTGCAATTTGACAATCGCTAAGTTGTGAGCCACCTTTTGACACCAGAATCCTAATTCATGATAATAGAATGTTCGCGGAGCGTACATTCTATTGTATACAAACACGGGGGATTGTTTCTTACCAGAATAAAGTAAATGAAAACGCTTTCTTACGCCGGTATTATCCGGGTCAAGTAATAAGGGTCGATGAAATCATCTCTCAGCACGTTGTAGATACCATGTGGTATAAATAGCACCCCTAGCATTTGTATGGAACGTTTCACACTATAGCAATTAATGATGAAAAAGTCAAATGTTGACAAAAAAAGCAACAAAAAATATAATGTCAAAAATGTAGAAACAACTTGCGGAGGATGAAAGACATGAAAAAAATTTATCAGAAACTGGCACTGACAGGCGTGCTTGCAGCACTGCTTCTTTCAGCTGGCTGCGGGGGAGCAAAGGAAACTTCCGCAAATGAAACGGCAGGGGATGTGCAGGCTGTTGGGCAGAAAACAGAAAGCACAGCGGATGCAGAGCAGACGGAATTGTATACAGAGACATTGGAAGCAGATACCGGGGCATTAGAAACAAATATTGAGGCGCAGACACAGGGTTATACGTTCACCGATGATCTTGGACGTGAGGTGACAGTGAAATCTGCAGATCGTGTGGCAGCGCTGATCGGTAGTTTCACAGATGTATGGATGTTAGCAGGCGGAAATGTTGTTGCAGCAGCAAATGATTCCTGGGAGAGCCTTGGTTTAGAACTTGATGAGAGTGTGGTAAATCTTGGAAGCATTTTGGAGCCGGATGTCGAGCAGCTCATTGCAGCGGAGCCGGATCTTGTGATCGCAAGTGCAAATACGGATGCGGATGTTGCATTGGAGGAAACACTGACAAAGGCAGGAATTACCGTTGCCTATTTTGACGTCGCGAATTTTGATGATTATTTAAACATGCTTTCCATCTGTACACAGATTACCGGCAGAGATGATCTCTATCAGAAAAATGGTCTGGATGTGCAGAAAGAAGTGGAAGAAATGAAGCAGAGAGCGGACGGCAGTAATCCGACTGTATTATTCCTTCGGGCAGCATCAAGCAATGTAAAGGCAAAGGGCAGTGACGGAAATGTCTGCGGAGAAATGTTAGCAGACCTTGGCTGTGTGAATATTGCAGACAGTGACGAGAGTCTGTTGGATGATCTTAGCATGGAGGCGATCATTGCGGCTGATCCGCAGTATATTTTTGTGACGATTCAGGGAAATGACAGTGATGCCGCTATGAAAAATGTAGAAGAACTTCTGACCTCTAATCCGGCATGGGCATCTTTGACTGCCGTGAAAAACGATCATTATTATATCCTTGATAAGCGCTTATTTAACTTAAAACCGAATGCAAAATGGGGAGAGGCTTATAAGCAGCTGGCAGATATTTTATACCCGGAGATGAAGTAAGAAAGGTTCGGTTTGAAAATGGCATATTTTCCGTTTTTTATTGATATAGAAAATAAAAAAGGTCTGATCGTGGGCGGCGGCAGGATTGCAGCACACAAGGCAGAAAAGATGAAGCCGTTCGGTGCAAAGATTATCATAATAGCACCTGATATCATGGAAAAATTAAAACAGGATCCGGTATTTTTGTGCGAGGAGCGTGCATTTGTGCCGGAAGACATCGAGGGCTGTGCATTTGTCATTGCGGCAACCGATGACAGAGAATTAAACCACAGGATCAGTGCATTGTGTCAGGAAAAAGGGATTTTAATCAATGTGGTGGATGACAAAGATTACTGCGTTTTTCTATTTCCATCCCTTGTGAAAGAGGGAAAACTGACCGCTGGAATCTCCACTGCAGGAGCCAGCCCGCAGATTGCGGCAGAATTAAGAAGCCACATAGCGAGAGAACTGCCGAATCAGATGGAAGAGATCCTTGATTATTTAGAATCGATCCGTGAACCTGCAAAAAAATTGATTGCAGATGACAAGATCAGAGCAAGATTTTTAAAAGAGACGGCACAGCTTTGCATGGATGAAAACCGTGTGCCGGATGAGAAAGAAACGATGCAGCGGATCAGAGATTATTGCCAGAGTGCGGAACAGACTGGATTGGAAAAAATTGTTAGTCTAGGCATGGTAACGCTCGTCGGTGCGGGCTGCGGTGCGTATGACCTGATCACACTGCGCGGTTTAAATGCAATACGGAGAGCCGAGGTGCTTGTCTATGACGATCTGATCGATACGCGTCTGTTAGACCACGCTTCGGAGAGCTGTGAAAGAATTTATGTCGGGAAACGGATCGGTGTACATAGCAGGGAACAGGAAGAAATCAATGCGATCCTGATCGAACATGCGAAGAAAGGCAAACGCGTGGTGCGCTTAAAAGGCGGAGATCCGTTTGTTTTCGGCAGAGGCAGTGAGGAAATGGAAGCGTTAAAGGCGAGAGGAATCCCGGTGACAGAAGTGCCGGGAATCACATCTGCCATTGCGGTTCCGGCGGCAGCAGGAATCCCGGTAACACACCGTGGAAAAAGCCGCAGTTTTCATGTGGTGACGGCACATACGAAAGGTACTGCCGACAGTCTGCCGGAAGGATTAAAAGAACTTGTGGCAGTGGAAGGTACGCTTGTATTTCTGATGGGAATGCACCAGCTTTCAAAACTGGCCGGACGGCTGATGGAGTATGGAAAATCTCCGGAAACACCGGCAGCAGTGGTGCAGGGAAATTTTGATGGAAAAACGGTAAGTGTGCGAGGAACACTTTTTGATATTGGAGAAAAAGTAAAAGAATCCGGGATGCAGTCTCCGGCGGTTATTGTGATCGGGGAGACGGCAGGAATGGAGTTGTAATTAAAAAAAAGAGGAAGCATACTGCAGTGAATGGATCACATTTAAAGCAGAGTGTGCTTCCTCTTTGTATATTATCTGATTAGATGGAAACAACATGAACTGTGTTTCCGTGATCTCGTGCCAGATGTTGTGATCTTTCAGGCAGGTGTAAATTTCCTGTTTGTTCATGTCGGGTTCCTTTTTTGTGAATGTATTTGTTCATATTAAACCATAAATACACGTCAAAGGCAATCGTTGCTATTGCCGGCAACGTCTGCTAAAATGATTTCAATATGAGAAAAAGGCAGGTAGTATTTGTGAGGGCAGAAGAAGTAATACAGGCGGTTGCAGAACTTTGCAGGCATTTTTCGGCGGTGGAGGTGATCTTATTTGGCTCCAGAGCGAAAGGAACAGCACGGGAGAGAAGTGACATTGATGTTGCCGTGTCCGGTGTGAAGGATTTTGATGCACTTGCAGAACAAATAGAAGAATTGCCGACACTGTACAGTATAGATCTGGTAAATATGGATACCTGTAAGAATCAGTTATTGTTGGAGGATATCAGACAATATGGACGAAAAATTTGAAAAACGCTATAGATCTTTTTGTAATTCACTGGATGCACTTGAAGAAGCAAAACAGCGGGATCTTTCGGATTCTTTTGTATTGAGTGGAACCAGTGCAAAATTTAGCATCACATTTGATCTGTCATGGAAAGTTATGAAAGATATACTGATAGAATATTATGCGATGACAGGCTTTATTGCGGGTTCGCCGCGTGAAGTGCTCAAAACATCCTATAAAGCGGAGCTAATTTCAGATGATGCATGGATGGAAATGTTAAAGGTAAGGAATCAGCTTGCGCATGACTACGATTGTGAAATTGTCAAGCATTATTGCAAAACGATCGTGGAACAATATATTGACCTGTTTTATGAATTTAAAAGGAAAGTAGAACAGTTGTTACATGCAGTTGGGTAAACTCTGTCATTAACCCTGCGTTTTGCGGTGTAACTTACGGCAGGGATCTTGTAGATCAAAGTGTTGGCGAGATGAACCGGATTGAAAGCTTTTGCTTCAATGCCATAGTGAGCGAGCAGTGATGTTAAAAGTTTTTCTTTCTCGGACTCATCTGCCATTCCGGTGTCAGATCCCCAAGTGTTACCACACGGTTATTTGCATAATCCATGGATTTTTGGTTCAAAATAATGTTATCTCTCATGCGGTAAGTATAACATAAAACCGGAGAATTTACAGCAATTCTGCAACCCGTTCTTCCACAACAGCCATATCAGTGGTAGGTTCAAACCGTTCTACCACATTTCCATCCCGGTCGATCAGAAACTTTGTAAAGTTCCACTTGATATCAGGGGTGTTACGGAAATCCGGCTGGGTACGGTATAATCCACTTTCGAGCAGCGGGGTGAGAGGGTGGTTTGGATCAAATCCTGCATCCTGATATTTTTCATACAGATCCTGCAGATCATCGTACTACGGGGTAAATCCACAGCGGGTAGCCGTGTTTACAACAAGAACGACCTTCCCCCTTGTAGTCATCCATTTTCACAACATTGCATCTTGCATCCTCTGCTTCATAATCATAAAAATTCATAGTAATCTCCTTTCTTGCGCTGTTTTTTGCGCATCTCAAGTTTGTGTGTAAGCACAAATCTTGCGTGTGAAAAATCTTATTTTTCACACTAAAGTCTTTTTTTAAAATGAATGATTTAAAACAATTAAATTGCACACAATCAAATGTAAAATAAAAATACATCATTTTAATCTATATGTCAAGAAAAAATTAATGCAAAAAAGAGTATTACTCAAAAAAGTAATACTCTCCATCTTCATCCGTGAACCTTTTCCAGCTTGTCTGAAACACATTCTCGATCACATGCGACTGCAGGCACTCATTGGGCGTGCCCACCATGGCAATATTGCGGTTCATGACAACTAGCGTATCTGAGATGCGCACCGCCTGACTCAGATCATGTAAGATCAGAATAATCGTTTTTTCCTGTTTTTTTAATTCCTTTATCATGGCGTAAAATTCGCGCTGACCGGTCAGATCCAGGTAAGTGGTCGGCTCGTCTAACACGATGTAATCACAATCCTGCGCTAACACCATGGCAAAAAACACGCGCTGTCGGATACCGCCGGAGAGCGTGTCGACATACTGGTCGGCATACTGGCTGATGTGGGTAAATTCCATGGCACGGTTTACAATTTCAGTGTCCTCCTTTGATTTCCGGCGGGAAAATCCAAGGTAAGGAAAGCGCCCGTGTTCCACAAGCATTTTAACCGGAATAGCAGGAATGATCGTGCGGACCTGCGGGAGCAGGGAAACTTCTCTTGCACGTTCTTTCGGGGAAATTTTAAGAAAATCCTGTCCGTTTAAGAATATCTGTCCGGCGGTCACTGTGGAAGCACCGTTTAAGCACTGGACCAGAGTGGTCTTGCCACAACCGTTCGGGCCAAGGATTGTGGTGATCTCCCCGTCACGGAAAGTTAATGAGATGTCGTTTAAGATCGGCGTGTGCTGACAGGAAACGGAAACGTTGCGAAATTCAAGCATGGACTCTTCGCCCTCCTTTCTTTTTCAGTAACAGATACAGGAAAAACGGTCCGCCGACGAACGACATGATAATCCCGGCGGGCAGCTCAAATGGAGAGAAGATCATCCGTCCGAGCAGGTCACATAACAGTACAAAACTGCTGCCCAAAAGTGCAGAACAAGGCAAAAGAAAACGTGCATCGCTGCCAAAAAGCCGCCTGCAGATATGCGGGATGATCAGTCCGATAAAACCGAGCAGACCGGCGAAACTGACAACACATCCGGCAAGGATGCTCGCAAGGGACAAAAGCAAAAAACGGGTGAGTGAAACGCGCAGTCCAAGGGAGCGCGCGATGTCATCCCCAAGCCCGAGCAGATTTAACGGATGTGCGAGAAACAAGGAAACAAAGAATGCAATAGCAATACAGAGGCACGGCAGGATCAGCCTGCTTAGGGTAAGCCCGGAGAGGGAACCGATCAGAAAAGACGTCAGGTTCACCGTAATATCCGTATTTAAAAGTTTGATCGTGTTGATGCCTGCACTTAAAAAACTGGAGACTGTGATACCGGCAAGAATGATCGTAGTCCTTGAACTGTCTGAGAGCGCAGCCAGAAAGAAGATCAGCAGTGTGGTGAGCAGGGCGCCGCAAAACGCAAAGACCGGAAGTGCAAATGAGTTTGCCGGGAAAAAGATCATGGCGAGCATGACTGCAAAACCGGAGCCGGAATTGACACCGATCGTGCTTGGACTTGCCAGCGAATTGTTCATCACACCCTGTAAGATCACGCCCGAACAGGATAGACCGATTCCGGCAAAAAGTCCGCCGAGCACGCGTGGGATGCGCACGGTAGTGATTAAAATATAAGAAGTAGAACTGTGGTCTGCCCCGGTCAGACAATGTAAGATATCTTTGAATGCAATATTCACGCTTCCAAATAAAATGCCTGCGCAGACAGACACGAGGAGTAACATACACATCAGAAGGATGGTAATGCTTTTGTGCTTTTTCATAGGGGATTCCTTCCTGCAAAAGTCTTTTGTATTGGTTAAAAAAAGATGGCAAATTTGCTCATTATGGTATCACAGGCAGGGGAAATGCGCAATGGGTTGGTTTTCATTTAAATGTTAAGGTCACTAATAAATTTCATAGTTACTTCAAAAAAGATTACCTTTAGGTTATAATACATGTAATTGGCTCAGAGATTCTGAGCAGTTACGAAAAACCTGCAGGTGATTAGTGTGAAAAATAACATTTTTCACACGCAAGATTTGTGCTTACACATAAACTTGATATGCGAAAAATGGTGTTTTTTATGGCAAAATACAGAAAAAAATTAGAGGCTGATATCCGTTGCCCGCTTGAATACGGTCTTGCGGTCTTTGGTGGCAAATGGAAATCGCGTATTATATGTGTGCTTTCCGCCGATAAAAAACTGCGTTACAGCGAGATACGGAAAGAAATGTATAACATCACGGACGCAGTTTTAGCAGCAACGTTAAAAGATCTCATAGCCGATGGTATTGTCGACCGGAAATCATATGATGAGATACCGCCGAGAGTTGAGTATTCACTTACGGAAAAAGGAAATTCGGTTGTTCCGATATTGCAGAGTATCTGCCGGTGGTCAGATATTTTCTATAAGGAAGATGTGGAAAATGAGATGAAACAGTGCCAGAAATGTGACTATCACAGATAGGATTGTGATATGTAACTATAATAATAAGCAGTAAAACAGAAATCATAAAGGAGACAGGATAAAATGAGAATAGCAGTGACATACGAAAACGGACAGATTTTTCAGCATTTCGGACACACAGAGCAGTTTAAAGTGTACGATCTTGAGGACAACAAAATTGTTAACACACAGGTTGTGGACACAAACGGACAGGGACATGGTGCACTTGCAGGATTTCTTAATTCAACAGATATAGATGTTCTGATCTGTGGTGGCATCGGTGGAGGAGCACAGGCTGCACTTGCTGCTGCGGGAATAAAACTGTTCGGTGGAGTATCAGGTGATGCAGACGAAGCTGTAAAAGCATATCTTGAAGGCAATCTGACATACAACCCGGATGTTCACTGTACACACCACGATCATGAGGATGGTCATTCATGCGGAGAGCATCATTGTGGCGAGGACAAGCATGGCTGTGCGGGAAATCACTAACAAACATTGGCGGTAAGCCATTAACATTATGCCATTATAGATGAACAGCTTCTGAAACTTCGTACACTTGGACTTACAGAGGAAGAAGCAGAGGAAGTTATTATTCAGGAAGTTATTATTCAGAATTTTTTAAATTAACAGGCATACTAAGATTTTCTGATTTTCTCCCAAAGTCACAAAAAAAGTCCGATCTTTGTGCAATTTTTCAAGGTACTATCAATGATAGAACGATAAAAAACTTTATTTGCCCCAGCATCATCTTATCCATAAAAAAATCTGTTCTACCTGTTAGATATGAATCTGGCAAACTTGAAGTTATCGGAGCAATTTATATATTTCATAGGCAACCGGCTCACACCATTCATTCGATATCTCTTCACCAGGTACTTCAATTGCCAGATGAGAAAACCATTCATCCGGTGCGGCACCATGCCAGTGTTTCACTTCTGCCGGAATATTGATACAGTCACCAGGCTTCATTTCTGCTGCTTTTGTAAAGCTCTGTTCTTTTGCCACTGTCAAAAAATAGCGCAATAGTCTTAATTCCATATTTTTTATTCCCACAACTTCCATTTTATTCTCTTCATTATATCATTAAATAAAACGAATGCATACAATTTCAATCCTGCCCGCAAATCATATCATTCGTAATGTCCGACACCGCTTCCGGTCATCCAATCCGCAAAAATAGAAAAATAAAAAATGTGGAAAAAACTTCTTGCAATTTATTATCTTTACTGCTATACTCAGTTAAAACATATTATTCCTATACGATAAGTAGGAAATGAAAGGAGCGATACCGTGAAATTTAATACATCTTTGCTGCACGGTGCTTTTCGGGGGGACCCGCAGACGGGAGCAACATTAACACCAATTTATCAGTCGAGTGCATTTGAACAGGAATCGGCGGAGCGTCTGGAAAAGATATTTCATAATCAGGCTCCGGGATTTTCCTATACGAGGATCAATAATCCGACCGTTGAGGCATTTGAGAAAAGGATGACTGTGTTAGAGGGCGGTAAATCAAGCGTTGCCTGTGCATCCGGAATGGCTGCAATGTTTAATGCATTTGCAAATATTTTACAGGCAGGCGATGAGATCGTATCAAGCGCGAGCCTTTATGGTGGAAGCATTGATCTTTCCCGGGATCTGGAAGCATTTGGCATCAAAACACATTATGTGGAGAATAACGATCTTGATGCATTCTGCAAGGCAACCAATGCACACACAAGACTTTATTTTGCGGAGACACTCGGAAATCCAAGACTGGATGTAACAGATATTAAGGCACTTGCAAAGCTGGCACATGAGAATGGCGTACCGCTTATCATTGACAACACAGCAGCCACCGCATATCTGGTAAAACCGCTTTCTCTGGGAGCAGACATCGTTGTGAACTCTTCTTCGAAATATATCAATGGAAACAGCAATTCCATCAGTGGAGTGATCACAGACGGCGGAACCTTTAAGTGGGATACGGAAAAATATCCAGGCATGCGTGATTTTGTAAAATTCGGACCGTTTGCATATACAGCAAAGCTCAGAAACGGACTGTTCCGCAACACCGGAGCCTGTCTTTCGCCGCAAAATGCATTTTTAAACAGCATTGGGCTTGAGACATTGGGACTTCGCATGGAGCGTATCTGCGACAATGCAATGCAGCTTGCGGCTTATATCGAAGAAAATTATAAAGATATCACAGTAAATTATGCAGGACTGAAATCAAGCAGCTGGCATGAAATTGCAGCAAGCCAGTTTGACGGTCACTACGGCGGCATCTTTACCTTAAGGCTTGGCAGCAAGGAGCGGGCATTTGCATTTATCAATGCATTAAAATATCCGCTTAAGGTATCGAACATCGGTGATACCAAATCGCTTGTCATTCATCCGGAATCGACCATCAGCGTACACAGTACAGAGGAAGAAAAGCGGGCAGGCGGTGTATTTGATGATCTGGTGCGCATCAGCGTCGGAATCGAGGATATAGATGATCTGATCTGGGATTTTAAACAGGCGATTGAGAGCCTTTCCTGAAAAATATATCGAATTTTACAGTAACACTTTAAAACGGGCACTTTAATGTGTTACAATAGAAAAGCACAGTAAAATACTAGGATATAAAACAGAAAAGATAAGGAGTGTAAAGATGGCGGGAGTCGATTATGCAGCATTAAAAAAAGGTGGATTCATGAGACAGAAGCAGAAAGGATTTTTCTCACTCAGAATCCAGGTAGTCGGAGGTAATCTGACAGCAGAAAATATTAAGACTGTGGCTGAGGTTGCAGAAAAGTATGGCAAAGGTTATGTACATATGACCTCAAGACAGGGAATCGAGATTCCATTTGTCAATTTTGAAAATATCGAGGAAGTAAAGGCAGAACTTGCAAAAGGCGGTGTGAAACCGGGTGTCTGTGGGCCGAGAGTCCGTACCGTTACAGCCTGTCAGGGATCAGAGATCTGTCCAAGCGGATGTATTGATACCTACTCACTGGCGCAGGAATTAGATGAACATTATTTTGGACGTGAGCTTCCTCACAAATTTAAATTTGGTGTGACCGGATGCCAGAATAACTGCTTAAAGGCAGAGGAAAATGATATCGGAATCAAAGGCGGTATGGAGGTTACCTGGGCGGAGGATAAATGTATCGGCTGTGGAGTCTGTGAAAAGGCATGCCGTCAGGGTGCGATCAAATGTGAAGGAAATAAAGTGACGATCAACCGTGATAAGTGTAATTACTGCGGACGCTGCGTAAAATCCTGCCCGACCGATGCGTGGGAAGGAAACAGCGGATATCTGGTTTCTTTCGGTGGATTGTTCGGCAATCAGATCTATAAAGGCGAACAGCTTTTACCGATCGTACATGACAAAGAAACATTGTTCCGTGTCACGGATGCGGCAATCGACTTTTTCAGAGACCATGCAAATCCGGGCGAGCGTTTCCGTCTGACATTACAGCGTGTCGGCGAGGATGAGTTCCGCAAAAAGATAAAAGATGCTTACGAGGAAAAGTAAGTATTTAGAGAAGAAAAACATGTATGCAGGAAAATAGATGTAACGAAAGCATGTATGTAGAAAGTAAATCAAAATAAGCAAATAAAAAGTACTTATAATAAGAAGAAACAGGAGGGAAGAAATGGAAATCGCAGGAATTGCAATCGACGAGACAGTCGATATTACCGATAAAGTATGTCCGCTCACTTTTGTAAAAGCAAAAGTAGCGTTGGAAGAATTAGATGACGGTGAAGTCATTGCCATCCGTATGAATGATGGTGAACCGGTACAGAATGTACCGCGCAGCGTCAAAGAAGAAGGACATCAGATCTTAAAACTGGTAGACAACGAAGACGGAACTTATAATCTGATCGTCCGTAAGGTAGAGGGATAGGAGGAAACATGGCACAGCGAATCAACAAAGACAATTTTGAAGAAAAAGTCCTGAAAAATCCGCTGCCTGTTCTGGTTGATTTTTATTCAGACAGCTGTATTCCGTGCAAGCAGTTATCACCGGTGCTTGGGGATATTGAGGACGAACGCGAAGACACACTTTCCGTATACAAAGTCAATGTCAATTATGACATGGAGCTTGCAGAAAAGTATGATGTCATGGGTGTACCGGCACTGCGGTTGTTTGTGCAGGGCGAAGTCAAAGCAGAGAGAGCCGGTGCAGCAGGAAAAGCAGATATCGAAGCCTGGATTGACGAAGCATTGAACGCATAAACTTTACATTGATGGCGTTAAAAAGCAGTTTAGATTTTTTTGCATACGCAGAAAAATAATGCAAAATAAACCTATATTATTCACGGCACAGCCGTGAAAGTGGCTGAAAACCACA